>NZ_HF991046.1:18380-55265 GCF_000432295.1 Bacteroides sp. CAG:189 | reverse complement strand
ATGATTTAAAGAAAAAATAACATATTTAATTCACTAATATCCTATAAATCATCCATCGACCATTTCTAATATAAAATAATACCAATAAGACTTAGTTCCCTGTTTTAGTTATGTTCAGTATTATTTGGAGGATTATTTTTGAGAATATTATCCGGGAACAATAATTTTCTGTTTTGAAAACAAACATTGACAGGAAACAATAAAGCAACTTTTGGACATGATAACTTTGAATGGCAAAATATGGGAAGTATACATTTAGAACCAAGCGAATACAAGTTAAGTATAACAGCCAATCAAGTTGACCTGTGGTTAAAAATACGAGAATTTAAAATGAAACGTCAATAATTACCAATAATATATTTATAAAGCACCTATGCGGTTTTTTCGTTATACTCAGAACTAAGCTATACTTATTTTATTTTTATATACAAAATCCAATCAGATATATTTTTATCTGAAAATATAAGAACATAGATAATTTTTATGGGTTATTCACGTTTAATAAAATAAAGAAAGCTTTTCTTCTTCATATTATAAAGAATGGCTAATTTTGCAAAAACAGAAAACATAGAATAACTTATGTTTATGAAATAATTTAATAAAGAAAATGGCTACTACAATACCCAATCCTACCGACATGTGCATCATCGTTACTTATCGTTGTCCGATGCAATGCCAAATGTGTAATATATGGAAGAATCCAACTCAGAAAGAAAAAGAAATAACTTTAGCAGAGATTAAAAAACTTCCCTCTGTTAAGTTCATAAATATTACAGGTGGAGAACCTTTTGTGAGGGAGGATTTAGAAGAAATTATAGAAATATGTTTTCAGAAATCTCCACGAGTAGTCATTTCAACCTCTGGATGGTTTGAAGATCGTATCATCAAAATGACCAAACGATTTCCTAATATCGGAATACGTATAAGTATTGAGGGGCTTTCACTAAAAAATGATGAACTCCGTGGAAGAAACGGTGGTTTTGACAAAGGATTGCGAACCTTACTTCGATTAAAGGATATGGGAATTAAAGATATTGGATTTGGAATTACTGTTTCTAATCACAATTCAGCTGACATGTTATCACTTTATCAACTTTCCAAATCACTGGGGATGGAATTTGCAACAGCAGCATTCCACAATTCTTATTATTTCCATAAAGAAGATAACTATATAACCAATCAAGAAGAAGTTTGTAATGATTTTAAAACATTAATAGAATGGCAATTAAAAGAAAAACATCCAAAATCATGGTTTAGAGCATATTTCAACATGGGTTTAATTAATTACATACATGATAACCAGAGACTTCTTCCATGCGAAGCCGGATTAGTCAATTTCTTTGTTGACCCATATGGAGAAATTTATCCATGTAATGGATTAGAAGATAAATTCTGGAAAGAAAGTATGGGTAATATAAGACAATCAGGGTCTTTTTATGAAATCTGGCATAGTGAGCAAGCGGAAAAAATCCGCCAAAAAGTCAGAAATTGCCCTAAACATTGCTGGATGGTGGGTACAGTTTCTCCGGTTATGAAAAAATATATTAGTCAACCACTAAAATGGGTGGTTCGCAATAAATGGAATATATTAACAGGAAAACCCATCCAAATAGAATTGAACGACAAAAAATGAAAATCATAGTTACAGGAACACGAGGGATTCCAGGTATTCAGGGGGGGGTAGAAACACATTGTGAAGAGCTATTTCCACGTATAGCTGACGAAAAGCATGAAGTGATTGTTATTCGTCGGCCAGAATATAAATCTGTTGAATATGGAGTTAGTAAATACAAAGGAGTAACGATTAAAGATATTAAAACTCTTCCTGGAAAACATTTTGAAGCTATTACTCATACATTTATCGCTGTCTTATATGCCCGTAAAATCCATGCAGATATTGTTCATATACATGCAATAGGACCATCTCTCATGATACCTATTGTACGTATATTAGGAATGAAAGCTGTAATGACTCATCACGGTCCGGACTATGATCGACAAAAATGGGGAAAACTATCAAAAAGTGTCTTAAAAATAGGAGAGAAACTGGGTGTCAAATATGCCAATCATGTAATCGTAATCTCCCAACATATCCGTAACATAGTTCAACGAAAGTGCCCTACTCAAAAAAAGATTTCTCTCATTTATAATGGGGTAAACTTAACATGCTCACAAACAGATAATAACTATCTCAAAGAATTAGGAGTAGAAAAATATTCATATATTTTAGCAGTAGGTCGATTTGTCAAAGAAAAAGGGTTTGATTTACTATTAGAAGCATATAAAAAACTATATAATAAAAATATCAAACTTATTATTGCTGGTGATGCCGACCATGAAGATCAATATTCGTCAACATTAAAAGATATCGCACAAAAGCAGGGGGTAATATTAACCGGATTTATACAGAAAGACAAATTATCCCAATTATATAGTTTTGCCCGTTTATTCGTATTACCATCTTACCATGAAGGATTACCTATTTCATTACTTGAAGCAATGAACTGTTGTTGCGATGTTTTAGTAAGTGATATCCCTGCTAATAAGGAAGTGGGATTGAATGATTCTTGTTATTTCAAATGTGGGGATATTCAGGATTTGAAAAATTGTTTAGACATAAAACTACAATCTCCTTTAACTCCCCATAAATATAACATGACCTCATATAACTGGGATCACATAGCTCAACAAACTAAAGATATTTATGATTCTTTATCACAAAAAACAATATAACAGATATGAATACGTTATATCTACAAATGGAAACAGAAACTCTATTAAATAAGGCACCGTTAACACGGAGTAGTTGCAGAATGATAAAACGTACATTTGATATTATAACTGCTTTGATAGTCCTAATATTAATTTTCCCATGGGCTTATCTAATTATAGCATGTTGCATAAAAATATTTATGCCTGGTCCTATTTTCTTTAAACAAAAGAGAACAGGTAAGGATGGAGTTATTTTTACATGTTACAAATTCAGAACAATGGATGCTAAAAATCATTCTGACGAATTTATAGATCCACAACTAAATAAATATTCATTAGGCAATTTCCTTCGTTCTACCAGTTTAGATGAACTTCCTCAATTTTGGAATGTATTAATAGGAGACATGTCAATTATAGGACCAAGACCACACATGTTAGTACATGATGAGGAGTATATGAGTAAGATCGAAGAATACTCCTTACGGTATGCAGTAAAACCGGGTATTACGGGATGGGCTCAAGTAAACGGTCTACGTGGAGAAAGAGATATAAAAAGAGTAAAAATGCGTATCGACTATGATTTATGGTATATTCAACATTGGTCAGTAGCTTTAGACATGAAAATAATGTTTCGTACTATTGGAGTAATGATAAAAAAATGACAAATGCATATTTTGCCTAAACTATATATAATATTTCCTGTATTTTTTATACTCATAATTGAAGATATCCATACTCAAAATGTTAGTACATTTGCTGAGTATGGTACAACTATACATACGGGGAAACATACTCCAATGTGGCAAAATAGTAATCAACACGGGCTATCATCAATTAAAAACAATACATATATCAGGGGAGCTGCATTTTATAATAAAAACTTCCATTCATGGCAATTAAAAGCGGGAGCTGATTTCGCAGTGGCTGCAGGTTTTACTTCTACATTTATTATTCAACAGGCATATGCCGATATCCGATATAAATGGTTTGGTTTATGGGCTGGAAATAAAGAAATAGACTCTTCTTTATTAAATCAACAGCTAAGTAGTGGCGGATTGACATGGTCGGGAAATGCAAGGCCTATTCCACAAATAGCAATAGGAATATTTGATTATGTGCGTATTGCTCCCAAAGTTCAACTAAAAGCAGAACTATCATATGGTTGGTTTACTGATACGAAATACCAAGAAAAACATGTTGGAGATGAACATTCATATACACGAAAAATCAAATATCATCATAAGAGTTTCTTTTTACGTTTTGGAAAACCTGAAGGAAAATGGTTATTTGATATAGGTATGAGCTTGGATGCTCAATTCGGAGGATATAAAGTAAGAGGAAGAGATGAGGGAGATTTAGGCAACGGCTGGAAAGATTATTGGAATGTACTCATTCCGCAAAGCGGAGGCGATGATAGTCCTGGAGGGGAACAAGTATGGTATCAAGGAAATTATATGGGAAGCGAACATGTCAAACTAACCTACAAGCATAATAATTTTTTTCTTAGTGCTTATTTAGAAAATTATTATGATGATTTTTCCGGAATGGGAAAACAAAATGGATTAGATGGGCTTTGGGGTATAGAATTTAAGATAAATCGACCTTTAGTAATAAATAATATAGTAATAGAGTATTATCAGACTACAAATCAGAGTGGACCTTTACACGGACTAGATGATTCAATTGTAGAAAAAACAGGAGGTGCTGATGATTATTATAATAACGATTGGTATCCAGGATGGGTGCATTGGGGAATGGGAATGGGTAATCCATTAGTTGCTTCACCTATTTATAATAACAATGGAAACCTTGCTTTTCAATATAACCGTATCAAAGCTATTCATCTCGGTTGGAGTGGTGATATTAGTAATGAATGGACTTATCGTGCCAAACTATCATTTAATCGTACATGGGGAACTCCTTTTAAGCCAATCCCCGAAATCTTAGAAAATTTTTCTACTTTTGCAGAGTTTAAATATATCCCAAATAAATGGAAAGGTTGGAGCTTTACCGCTTCAGCAGCATTTGATATTGGAGACATTTATGGCGATAATTTAGGCTTGCAACTTAAGGTTCATAAAAAATTCTGAAAATGAATTATATACAAACAGAAATTGATGGTGTATGGCTGATAGAGCCGAAAGTATTTTCTGATAGTAGAGGATACTTTATGGAGTCTTTTAAAAAAGAAGAATTCGAAAAACATATCGGAAAAGTAGACTTTATACAAGATAATGAATCCAAATCGTCATTCGGTGTATTACGAGGATTACATTATCAGACAGGTGAATATAGCCAAGCAAAATTGGTACGCGTCATTAAAGGTGAAGTATTAGATGTTGCAGTAGATTTACGTCAATCATCATCTACATTTGGAAAATACGTAAGCGTATTGTTAACTGAAGACAACAAACGCCAATTTTTCATTCCACGTGGTTTTGCCCATGGATTTTTGGTATTAAGCGAAGAAGTAATCTTCACATATAAAGTTGATAATATATATAACCCACAAGCAGAAAGATCCATTTTATATTGCGATAATGCATTAGGCATTGATTGGCCAATAGCCGATTTTCAAATTATTATGTCTGAAAAAGACAGGCAGGCTAAGATTTTTCAAGAAGCTGAATATTTTGTATAACTCCTCCAAAAACATAAAAAAATGAAAATAGCAATTGTAGGAACTGGATATGTCGGACTAGTTACAGGGACTTGTTTTGCAGAAATAGGTGTGGATGTAACATGTGTTGATACCAATATAAAAAAAATAAAAGCTCTTGAAGAGGGAGTGATTCCTATTTATGAGCCTGGATTGGAAGAGATGGTACTCCGCAATACAAAATCAGGACGCCTGAAATTTACAACTTCTTTAGAAAGTTGTCTTAATGATGTGGAAGTTATCTTTAGCGCAGTTGGTACTCCTCCTGATGAAGATGGAAGTGCCGATCTTAGTTATGTACTTGCCGTAGCACGTACTATCGGACAAAACATGAACAAATACAAATTAGTGGTCACCAAAAGTACCGTACCCGTTGGAACAGCACAAAAAGTACGTAATGTTATCCAGAAAGAATTAGACCAAAGAGGAGTAACAATAGAATTTGATGTTGCTTCCAATCCGGAATTCTTAAAAGAGGGAAATGCCATTAGTGATTTTATGAGTCCGGATCGTGTAGTAGTAGGAGTGGAGTCTGAACGTGCTAAAAAAATTATGTCTAAACTATACAAACCATTCTTGCTAAATAATTTCCGTGTCATTTTTATGGATATCCCTTCGGCAGAAATGACTAAATATGCAGCTAATTCAATGTTAGCTACCCGTATCAGCTTTATGAATGACATAGCCAATCTATGTGAACTTGTCGGAGCAGATGTAAATATGGTACGCAGTGGTATTGGCTCAGATACTCGAATCGGACGTAAGTTCCTTTATCCGGGAATAGGATATGGAGGCTCTTGTTTTCCAAAAGATGTCAAGGCTTTGATAAAGACAGCAGAGCAAAACGGATATGACATGCGCGTATTACGTGCTGTAGAAGAGGTCAATGAAATACAAAAAAGTGCTTTATTTGAAAAGCTTTTGAAATTATTCAATAATAAGTTAAAGGATAAAACGATAGCAATTTGGGGACTCGCTTTCAAACCCGAAACTGATGATATGCGTGAAGCACCCGCATTGGTCCTCATAGACAAGTTAAGACAGGCCGGTTGTAAAATTCGGGTATATGATCCGGCAGCTATGGAAGAATGTAAAAGAAGAATCGGAGACAGTGTATATTATGCACACGACATGTATGATGCCGTACTTGATACCGATGTTTTGATGTTAGTCACCGAATGGAAAGAATTTCGTTTACCATCATGGCCAGTTATTAAAAAAACAATGACGCAACCTATTGTTTTGGATGGTCGTAACATTTATGATAAAAAAGAAATGGAAGAACAAGGATTCATATACCGTTGTATTGGGAAATGAAAAGATAATTGCTTAATTTTGCACAAAATTAAATAGATGATTAAGTTTATAACGACATCGTTATTGACGATTTTGTTGATAGCGTGCAATAATACTAAAAAGCAAAACTCTTTAGAGCAATCAGAAAATGTCAAAGCCAAAGAATTGATGCAGGGAATCTGGATCGATGATGAGAGTGACATTCCTTTACTGTTTATCAAAGGTGATACAATTTATTATGCAAATTCGCAAAGTACTCCTGTATACTTCAAAATAATAAAAGATACCCTATATACTTTTGGCAATGAATTGGCACGTTATCAAATTGATAAACAAACGGAATACAGTTTTTCATTTCATTCTCTGGCAGATAACATCGTAAAACTTCATAAATCGGAAGATCCGAACGATTCATTGGCATTTTCTGGAAAGCCAGTGGAGATCATTCCGACTTATACAGAAGTCACCCAAAAAGATAGCGTAGTTTTTTATAACGGAATCCGTTATAGAGCATATGTATACATCAACCCTTCTAAAATAAAGGTAATAAAAACAACCTACTCTGAAGAGGGCATCAGTATGGATAATATCTATTATGACAACATCATGCACATATGCATATATGAAGGTAGAAAATGTTTATTCTCAAGTGATATAACCAAACAAATGCTTGAAAATGTAATTTCCACCGACTTCCTACAACAATCCATCTTATCCGAGATGAATTTCAAAAATGTCGATCGTAAAGGTTTTCATTATCAAGCTACAGTTTGTATACCGGAAAGTTCCGTATGCAACATCGCAGACCTATCGGTTTCTTTTGACGGAAAATTAACAATTTATACAGCTAAATAAAAAAGGGCTATTTTCTACTTTTTGATCGATCTCCACCTGATCTCTTTCCTCCTCCTTTACGAAAATTTCGTGACCGATTGCCATTCCCTGTCCCAGTATTACGCGGCTTATACGCCGGTGCTTCGCCCAATTCCGATGGTACTGGGATCTTATATATATCTTTTTCCAGGAAATTTTCAATATGCTTAAAATTAGTCTGCTCCTTTTCGTTTACAAATGTAATTGCTACACCGTCATTATTGGCACGGGCGGTACGTCCGATACGATGCACATAGTCTTCACTATCATGAGGAACATCAAAGTTTATCACCAGACGAATATCATCAATATCAATCCCTCTGGACACAATATCAGTTGCTACCAAAATATTGATTCTACCCGACCTAAATTCATGCATGATAAACTCTCTTTGGGCCTGTTCAAGATCCGAATGCATCTCCCCAACATTTAACTTCATCATTTTAAGAGCTTTTGCAACCTCTTTCACTTTAATTTTAGAAGATGCGAAAATGATTACACGTTCTGGAACCTCCTCTGCAAAAAGACTACGAACAATACCCAATTTTTGATTTTCATAACATACATATGCTGCCTGAACAATCTTTTCTGCCGGCTTGGATACAGCTAGCTTCACTTCTACCGGATTATTCAAAATCGTTTTCGCAAGCTGTTGGATTTTGGCAGGCATAGTCGCCGAAAACATAATAGTCTGTCGCTCTTTAGGCAGATACTTCACAATTTGCATAATATCTTCATAGAATCCCATGTCAAGCATGCGATCAGCTTCATCCAAAATAAAATAAGATACTTTAGACAAATCCACATATCCCAAACTGAGATGAGCTATCAATCGTCCCGGAGTTGCAATTACAACATCAGCTCCAAGGCTAAGTCCTTTTTTCTGCTGTTCAAATAGCACTCCATCATTTCCTCCATACACAGCCACACTGGATACCGGCATAAAATAAGAAAAACCCTCCATCTGCTGATCAATCTGCTGCGCTAATTCCCGGGTAGGGGACATAACAATACAATTGATGGCATCTTCCGGATGTCCACCCTCAGAAAGTTTGTTCAATACCGGGAGTAAAAAAGCAGCCGTCTTACCGGTACCTGTTTGAGCAACTGCAATCAAGTCCTTACCATCAAGGATAACAGGTATCGTTTGCTCTTGCACTGGTGTACACTCATCAAATCTCATTGCATCAAGTGCTTCAAGTACGCGGTCATTTAGTTTTAATTCGGAAAACTTCATTTTATGCTAATTATACAAATTACTAATATCAAATTATTGAGAGATTCTACATATTCAAATACGAATCTTTAAAACCAAGGAAATAAAGCACCCCATCCAATCCGATCGTATTAATAGACTGCTCGGCATTGGCCACTACTTTAGGCTTTGCATGAAATGCAATACCCAACCCGGCGATACCTAACATCGGCAAATCATTAGCTCCATCACCAACGGCAATAGTCTGTGCTATATCTACTTTTTCAACCTGTGCTATTAAACGAAGAAGCTCAGCTTTCCGTTTTCCATCCACTACATCACCTAAATAACGACCGGTCAGTTTACCGTCTATGATTTCCAATTCATTGGCATATACATAGTCTATACCATATTTCTGCTGCAAATATTTTCCAAAATAAGTAAAACCACCACTAAGAATAGCAATTTTATAACCATATTTTTTCAAAACATACATCAGCCGGTCTACGCCTTCCGTTATAGGCAGATTCTCCGCAATTTCCTGCATCACCGATTCATCCAAGCCTTTGAGCAAAGCAACACGCTCACGAAAACTCTCGATAAAATCAATTTCACCACGCATAGCCCGTTCTGTTATCTTCTTCACTTGATCACCCACTCCGGCACGTATTGCCAATTCATCAATAACCTCGGTTTCAATCAGCGTAGAATCCATATCAAAACAGATCAACCTACGCATCCGTCGATACATATTGTCAAGTTGAAAAGAAAAATCCATCTCGAGTTCGCTGGCCAGTTTCATCAGTTGTTCCTGCATCACAATACGGTCTTTAGGCGTACCACGAACAGAGAACTCGATACAAGCACGTGTACGCGACTCACATTCGTTTAAAGGAATACGACCTGTCAAACGCTTAATCGCATCAATATTCATTCCCTGTTCTGCAAGAATACGGGTAGTTGCAGCAATCTGTCGAGCAGAAAGCTTACGGCCTAATAAGGTAAGAATATAACGATTCTTTCCTTGCATTTTCACCCAACTTTCATATTCCTCTGTTGAAATAGGATAAAAACGAATAGTTACTCCTAAAGACGAAGCTTTGAAAAGTAACTCTTTCATAATGAATCCGGAATTTTGTTCTTCAGTCATACAAAGTATGCCTAACGAAAGAGTATTATGAATATCCGCTTGCCCGATGTCCAAAATTGTAGCATCATATTTTGCCAATATTTCCGTCACAGAAGCCGTCAGCCCAGGACGATCTTCACCGGTAATACGGATAAGAATGAGTTCAGTATTTGACAGTTGCATAAAAAGTTCATTTAATCCTGCAAAAATAGGGAAAAAAGCCGGTTTCTATGCTAAAGAACATAAAAAAATACACCTGAAAAGTAAGAAATCTGCTTGTTTATTTGGAAGTTAATTTAATAAATACTTACCTTTGCGCCCGGTTTCTAAATCAAAGGCATTGACAATCAACGGATTCCTCTCCATTGAAGCCTGGATAAAGATAATGTTTCGGGAAGAAACCACTGTTTAAGGACAGTCCCGAATAGTATTAACCAAAACCGAATTACATGAGACATGTAAAATGGATTTTTGTTGTATTACTAATTTGTTCCTTGACCGCTTTCGTTGAAAAAGATAAACCAACAGGAGGCTTAAGCGTGGGAGATGTAGCCCCGGATTTTCGAATCGAATCTACATCAGGGGAGCAATACCCTCTTAAACTGGCCGATTTCAAAGGCCGTTATGTATTGCTTAGTTTTTGGGCAAGTTACGATGCACAGTCACGGATGCAAAACGTTAGTTTAAATAACGCACTCCGGTCTGATGCCCCAAATGTGAAAATGGTTTCTATATCATTTGATGAATACCGATCGGTATTCGAGGAAACTATTCGTAAGGACCAAATAGTTACGCCCACCTGTTTCGTGGAAACTAAAGGCGAAGATTCCGGCTTATTTAAAAAATACCGTTTGAACCGGGGTTTCACTAACTATTTATTGGATGGAAATGGTGTTATCATAGCCAAAAACATCTCTGCTGCAGAACTTTCTGCCCGCGTAAAAGAATTAGGATAAAATCTACATTATTAAAACGCAGGGAGGAAGGGGAATTTTCCGGATATATCAAAAGGGCCGGAAACAGACAAAAGAGGAAATGAATACAACAAAAAGAGTCCCGCTAACTTTTAATAGTAAGCGGGACTTTTTCTTTACCTCACCCGGTAAGAGTTTTCTGATTCTATTTGGGTGCTTTCTTATACAAATAGAATGCGATAAACGCATATAGTATATTGGGTATCCAGACAGCAACGACAGGAGGCACATTGCCATTCACCGCAAATGTAGAAGTAATAGTCTGGAAAAGAATATATGAAAAACTCAATGCCAATCCAATTCCCAGATGAAGTCCCATTCCTCCTTTCGTTTTCTTTGACGAAAGCGATAGTCCAATCACGGTAAGAATAAATGAAGCGAAAGACATCGCAATACGTTTATGATACTCAATCTCAAACTCTTTGATATTAGCAAACCCACGCCGACGCTGCTTATCAATATATTCGCTCAATTGAGGGCTGGTAAGCATTTCCTGCTGATTCTTCATAATAAGAAAGTCCGTCGGATCCATATTGATGATAGTATCGAGCCTGTCTCCCTTGATAATATTCTCCTTTAATCCATCCAACTCACGTATCATGTAGTCATGAATCGTCCATTTATTCACAGTAGTCGTATCATAAACAATCCGACGAGCCGTTAGGTGAGATACCAACTTTTTATCAACAAACTTGTCAAGAGAGAATCGATTACCGGTTTTATTATAATCTTGATACCGATCGATATAAGCAATTACACCACTATCCACTTCAAGTTGTACATTCGTTGCGCTCCCTTTCTTCTTAGATTTAACATATCTATCCTCAAAATTCAAACGAGTCACACTACCTTTCGGAATAACGTAGGACCCTAACATAAAAGTGGCAACAGCAATAACCGCTGCAGAAATCATATAAGGGCGCATCAAACGTTTAAAGCTCATTCCCGTAGAGAACATAGCAATAATTTCCGAGTTCTCCGCTAATTTTGATGTAAAGAAAATGACAGCAATAAACACAAACAACGGACTGAACAAATTCGCAAAATAGGGAATAAAGTTCATGTAATAATCAAAAACGATCGCTGACCACGGAGCTTCACGTTCCATAAACTTATCCATCTTCTCATTGAAATCGAACACCACAGCGATGGAGATGATCAATGCAATGGCAAACACGTACGTCCCCAAGAATTTCTTGATGATATACCAGTCCAGCAGTTTGATAAATCGATTGCTTTTCATTTAATTTATAATCTTGTTGACACTCTTTTTACCATCATTGGCTTCCAAGTAGAAAAATCTCCTGCAATAATGTGTTTGCGCGCTTCACCTACCAGCCAAAGATAAAAAGCCAGATTATGAATAGAAGCAATCTGCATAGCCAGCAACTCTTGTGCATGAAACAGATGGCGTAAATATGCCTTACTATACAAGGTATCCACACAAGAAGCACCATCGGCTTCAATAGGGGAGAAGTCCGTCTCCCATTTTTTATTACGCATATTCATAATGCCGTCTTTCGTGAACAACATTCCGTTACGTCCGTTACGTGTAGGCATCACACAATCGAACATATCGACTCCTCGCTCAATACCTTCGAGAATATTAACCGGTGTACCGACTCCCATTAAATAACGTGGCTTGTCTTTCGGCAGAATATCATTCACTACCTCAATCATTTCATACATCTTATCTACCGGTTCACCCACAGCCAAACCGCCAATTGCATTTCCGTCCGCATTCTTGGAAGCAACAAACTCCGCTGATTGTTTTCTCAGATCAGTATATACACATCCCTGCACAATTGGAAAAAGAGATTGGTTATAACCATATTTGGGCTCTGTTTCATTGAATCGCCGAATACATCTATCAAGCCAGCGATGTGTCAGTCCTAATGACTTTTTGGCATATGCATAATCAGAGTCTCCCGGAGGACATTCATCAAATGCCATCATAATATCCGCACCAATCGTACGCTCAATATCCATCACCTTTTCAGGAGTGAAAATATGTTTACTACCATCGATGTGCGAACGGAATTCGGCACCTTCTTCACGCAATTTGCGAATACCGGCTAATGAGAAAACCTGAAATCCACCGCTATCGGTCAGCATCGGACGATCAAACCCATTGAATTTATGCAATCCACCGGCTCTTTCAATGACATCCAATCCCGGGCGCAAATAGAGATGATAAGTATTACCTAATATGATCTGTGCCTGAATATCCTCTTTCAACTCCGTCAAATGTACTCCTTTCACTGTACCAAGAGTACCCACAGGCATAAATATAGGAGTTTGTATCTGCCCGTGGTCCGTTGTAATCAAACCTGCACGGGCATTACTTTTTGCGTCTGTATATTGTAATTCAAATGTCATTCCTGGCTGGCTTTCTTTACAGAAAAATCAATAGCATCAGTTACTTTCTCATCAGTCAATGCGATAGTAAATACTTCTTTCACATCAGTAACATAGTGGAAAGTCAAGCCTTTCAAATAAATATCCTGAATTTCATCTATGTTTTTCTTATTTTCAGCACTCATAATAATCTCCTTAATTCCTGCACGCTTGGCAGCAAGGATTTTTTCTTTAATTCCACCTACAGGAAGCACTTTCCCACGAAGAGTTATCTCTCCGGTCATTGCCAGATTAGCCTTCACCTTACGTTGCGTCAAAGCCGAAGCCAACGAGGTAGCCATTGTTATACCCGCCGAAGGGCCATCTTTCGGAATAGCACCTTCCGGAACATGAATATGTATGTTCCAATTGTCGAATATTTCTTCATCCAAGTTCAACAATGAAGCATGCGCTTTAATATACTCCAGTGCCAACATTGCAGATTCTTTCATCACATCACCCAGATTACCCGTCAACGTCAAACGACCACCTTTACCACGGCTTAAACTGGTCTCGACAAACAGAATTTCGCCCCCAACAGCAGTCCATGCCAAACCTGTCACAACACCTGCATAATCATTTCCCTGGTATTTATCACGTGTATATTCAGGCGCTCCAAGAAAATCATATAAATCGGCCGGTTTAATTTCCGTTTTTGCAAAATAACCATCAGTAGCATACTGGCGTGCTGATTTACGCAAGATCTTACCTATCTTCTTCTCCAGCTCACGCACACCGCTTTCGCGAGTATATGATTCAATAATGGCTTCCAAAGTATCCTTCGGAATCTTAATATCCGTCTTCTTCATTCCATTTGCTTCCAATTCTTTTGGAACCAAATGCTTACGGGCAATCTCAACTTTCTCCTCCGTGATATAGCCGCTAACTTCAATCAACTCCATACGATCCAACAACGGCCCGGGAATTGTATTCAGATTATTAGCCGTAGCAATAAACATCACTCTTGACAAATCATAATCCACATCCAAAAAATTATCATGAAATGCAGTATTTTGTTCCGGATCAAGCACTTCCAATAAAGCAGATGACGGATCCCCCTGGCGGTCTGCACTGACTTTATCAATCTCATCCAAGATAAACACAGGATTCGAAGAACCGGCTTTTACCAGGCTTTTGATGATTCGTCCCGGCATAGCACCGATGTAGGTTTTACGATGTCCACGAATTTCGGCTTCATCGTGCACTCCACCCAAAGACATACGAATATATTTCCGCTTCAAAGCAGCAGCAATCGATTTTCCCAAAGAAGTTTTGCCGACTCCCGGAGGGCCATATAAACAGATAATAGGTGACTTCATATCGCCCTTCAACTTAAGGACAGCCAAATGCTCAAGAATACGTTCTTTTACTTTTTCCAAACCATAATGATCTTTATTCAAGGTCTTCTCGGCATTCTTCAGATTCAAATTATCTGTCGTATAAATCCCCCAAGGCAAACTAAGCATTGTCTGCAAATAATTCAACTGCACACTATAATCAGGAGATTGCGGATGAGAACGTTCCAGTTTAGCCAGTTCTTTCAAAAAAATCGCCTGTATTTCCTCACCCCATTTCATCCTATACGACTTATTTCGCATTTCTTCTATTTCCTGTTCCTGACCACTGCCACCCAATTCGTCTTGAATGGTCTTGATCTGTTGTTGCAAGAAATATTCACGCTGCTGTTGATCAATATCTTCACGGGCACGCATCTGAATAGATGCTTTAATTTCAGCCAACTGTACCTCCCTGTTCAATATTTCCAGCAAACGGTATGTACGTTCTCTTAGAGAATCGTAACGTAACAACTCTATTTTTTCATCCTTCTTCAAAGGTAGGTTCGTACAAATAAAATCTACCAAGAACATATGATTATTAATATTCTTAATAGCAAATGCAGAATCTTGATGTAAGGAATCCGAAGACTTTATATATCGTATAGTCAGATCTTTACAAGTTTCTACCAAAGCTTGAAATTCCTTATCTGTTTTATCCGGGATTTCTTCGTCTTTAATTTCGACCTGCCCTTTCAAATAAGGATAAACTTCTGTAATATTCTTCAATTCCAACCGTTTCAGTCCCTGCAAAATCACAGTGGTAGTCTGATCCGGCATTTCCAGAATACGCACAATTTTACCAATGGCACCAATGGTATGTAAATCTTCAAATTGCGGTTCGTCTATTTGGGCAGCTTTCTGACAGATTACTGCTATATTCATACCTTTCTTTTCAGCCTCACGTATCAATCTCAACGAGGATTTTCTACCTACAGAAACAGGCATAAATACTCCGGGAAACAGCACCATATTACGAAGGGGGAGGACCGGAAGAGTATCGCCTGATTTAGTTTTCACATCGAACATCTGTTCTTCATTCCCTTCAAAATCGGCAATCAGTGAAAAGGCATTATCATCTGAATCTTCCATAAAATATTTTTCTTTCATCATTTCTTTTAAATTAGTTTATGTCATTTATATGGGCATAAATTGTTTGCAAAGGTAAGCGATTATTCATTAATAATAAAGCCCATGTACGATAAAAACACAAAAACAATGCCAAATAATAACAGTTATCCAACGTTGTCTCATAAAAATTATTTATTTTTGGCAAATCTCACAATACATACTAAAATGGCGAATTCATATTTTCAATTCAAACAATTTACCATATGGCATGACAAATGTGCTATGAAAGTAGGAACAGATGGGGTACTTTTAGGAGCATGGCCTCATGTTGATGGTGCACAAAGAATACTTGATATCGGAACCGGCACCGGCTTAGTTGCCTTAATGCTTGCCCAACGCAGCAAAGCTTTTATCATTGCATTGGAAATAGATTGCTCCGCCGTCAGACAGGCCATAGAAAATGTGTCACATTCTCCATGGCAGGATAGGATAGAAGTAGTAGAAGCCGATTTCAAACATTATACTTCTACCGCACAGTTTGATGTCATTGTTTCCAACCCTCCCTATTTTACAGACTCTCTAAAATGCCCTAACCAACAACGAAATACTGCACGGCATGACAATGAGCTTACTTACAAAGAATTATTAGAAGGAGTATCGCGACTTCTTTCAGCAGATGGTGCATTCACTGTCATTGTTCCTGCCGATGTTTCAGATAAAGTAAAAGAAATAGCCCTCAATTATTCTTTATATCCCTATAAACAACTGAATATAATAACAAAACCAGGACTTTCCCCAAAACGCAGTCTGATAACCTTTAAATTTCAAGACCAAAAGTGTCAAATAGAAAACATGATAATTGAACTGGCCCGACACGAATATAGCCGGGAATATATTGACCTGACAAAAGAATACTATCTGAAAATGTAATAACAAAAAAACAGCTACATGAATCCATGTAACTGTTCTTTTTATATTGTCGGGGTAGCGGGATTCGAACCCACGACCCCCTGCTCCCAAAGCAGGTGCGCTAACCGGACTGCGCTACACCCCGAGAACTTTTCAGATCGAACTTCTTTTTACTGTCGGGGTAGCGGGATTCGAACCCACGACCCCCTGCTCCCAAAGCAGGTGCGCTAACCGGACTGCGCTACACCCCGAATAAAATAACGTGGTGTTCTATCGAAAAGCGGTGCAAAGATAGGGAGTATTTTTAAATTAACAATACTCAAACTTAATATTTTTACCATTTATTTTTCAACATATTGGCCTTCATCTACTTATCTAATCATTTTTTATTTAAAGAAAAAAATATTATCAACAATGAGAATGAACCAAAACACTCTACCGAATGTATTATTAATATAATAAATATAAAACAAGACTATGTTTATACAATTTTTAATCTTCTCGCTACTATTATTAGTGTGATAAGTCTGCTCATCGTAACCTACGGAGCCTTAATCGCATTTATTGCATTTACAATTAATGAATTGAAAAGATTCACCGGAAAATACACCTCAATCAATATCCGGAGACTACGGGCTACTTTCGGGACTTACCTACTCTTAGGTCTTGAATTTCTCATCGCTTCGGATATCTTGAAAACCGTATTGGAACCGACTCTCAACGAACTTGCCATTTTAGGAGGAATCGTTGTACTACGCACAGTATTATCTGTATTCCTAAATAAAGAAATTAAAGAATTAGAAGCAGAAAACGAAGGATCCGGTGAACCATAAAAGAACTCGTTCTGTTTACAGAAGTATTAACTTAAACCCAAAAGATATGGATACAAAGAAAAAAGTTTCCTCTAAAAAAGGAAGAGTGCAATTGAAGATTGAAAGTAAGAAACAAGAGGTATTGCCCGGACAACAAATAGCAGTATACAGTAAAGTCACCAAAAAAGAGGTTCAGGAAGTAGTTAAGGAACTAAATCCCGATCTAAACAGCCTCGGAAGCAGAGGATAATTACAGGAAAAGTAAAACAAAATGATCCCAACCAAGAAAAAAACAAACACATTTCTTGATTGGGATTAACATAATTCACTATTACTCCATCATAATAAAAAACTAAAAACATCAATAATATAAAGTTCATACGATAATCCGAAAGCAAAGTACCCAATGAAAAAAATCAAAAAATATGGTACGTATATTTAAAATATATGATTGAAGTTAGTTGTCATATTGACAAGTACAAGAAAAGTGTCTTTTGAAATCCGACCGACCAGGATAATTTTACAGAAGGTGACCCCTATTAGATAAAGCATTATATATCAAATGCATAAATGAATATTTTTCTAAGAAAACGAATAACTATTCCTCGCGGGAAAACATTAATATTAAGACTGTGTTAAAATGCATTCTTTACATGCAAGAATACGTATTCTTACACTTAAGAAATTAATAGTTTGTCCGGACAGAAAGCAATACTTGAAAAAGGCAATTAACAATGTTAAAAAAAAGAGAGGCATTCTGATATTGAACACCTCTCTTCTTCATATTTCTTAAATGATAGAATTTTTAGAGAATTTCCAGTTGCTTGAAGCATTTCACCAACTTATCTACCGCAGAATCTATCTGTTCTTTCGTATGCGTAGCCATCAACGCAACACGCACCAATGTATCTTGAGGTGCACATGCCGGCGGAATAACCGGATTAATAAACACACCTTCATCAAATGCCAACTTGGTAACCATGAAAGTCTTGTCTGTATCGCGTACATAAAGCGGTATGATAGGAGACTCCGTAGCACCAATCTCAAAACCGGCTTCACGGAAACGTTTCAATGCATAATTCGTAGCTTCCCACAACGCTTCAAGTCTTTCCGGTTCATTCTGGATAATATGCAGAGCTTCTAAAGCAGAAGCCGTAGCAGCCGGAGTATTGGAAGCACTGAAAATATAAGTACGTGCAGTATGGCGCAACCAGTTAATGATCGACTCGTCAGCCGCAATAAAACCGCCGATAGAAGCCAACGATTTACTGAAAGTACCCATAATCAGGTCGATTTCGTCTGTCAGACCGAAATGGTCGCAAACGCCGCGTCCCTGTTTTCCGAATACACCCAATCCATGAGCTTCGTCCACCATGATAGTAGCATTATATTTATGTTTCAAACGCACTATTTCGGGCAAATTAGCTAAATCACCTTCCATAGAGAATACACCATCCACGATAATCAGCTTTACAGAATCCGGATTACACTTTTGAAGCTGTTTCTCCAGATCGGCCATATCATTGTGTTTGTACTTCAAATTCTGAGAGAATGATAAACGACGTCCGTCTACGATAGAAGCGTGGTCGCGGTCATCACAAATAATATAATCATTACGATCAGTCAAACAAGCTATTACACCAGAATTCACTGTGAATCCGGTAGAAAAACAAAGGGCATCTTCTTTACCGACAAAAGCAGCCAATTCCTTCTCTAACTTCACATGCAAGTCGAGCGTACCATTCAGGAAGCGTGAACCGGCACAACCGGAACCGTATTTTTTCATAGCTTTAATACCAGCTTCAATAACTCTTTCGTCTCCGGTAAGGCCGGTATATGCGTTTGAGCCGAACATCAGAACTTTGTGTCCGCCCATATTCACCTCTGTACCTTGTTTCCCTTCTATCTCACGAAAATAGGGGTATACGCCCATTGCCATATACTGTTGTGGCAAGTCGTATTTAGCTAACTTCTCTTGTAATAATCCCATGAATTGTTATTTATTATTCGCTTATTGGTTACTGATAGACAACAGTCCAAATCCTTTTTATCCTTAATAACTGTTTAAAACAGGGGGCAAAGATAACAAAATTTGTTTTCAGCTGTTCTTTTTAGTAGAAAAAATATGCTCTTTATGCTTTTGGAGAGATGAGGAGACTTAAAATTTAGAAATTTATATTACTTTTGTCGATCACAATCGATAAAAATATAGCATGAACGAAAACATGAAGAAATTAATATTCATCGTCAATCCGATTTCAGGCACACAGAGTAAGGAGCTTATTCTTAATCTATTAGACGAAAAAATAGATAAGGAGAAGTATACTTGGGATGTGGTGTATACAAAAAGAGCCGGTCATGCCATAGAGATTGCTGCCCAAGCTGCGGAAATGAAAACCGATGTAGTGGTAGCTATCGGTGGTGACGGAACGATCAACGAGATAGGACGCTCGCTGGTACATACGGAAACAGCACTCGGCATCATCCCATGCGGATCGGGCAACGGACTTGCAAGACATCTGCATATCCCGATGGAGCCTAAAAAGGCATTGGAGATAATCAACGACGGGATATGCGACATTATAGATTATGGTAAGATCAACGGTACAGATTTTTTTTGTACTTGCGGAGTAGGATTCGACGCTTTCGTCAGTCTGAAATTTGCCAATGCCGGAAAACGCGGATTATTGACCTATCTGGAAAAAACATTGCAGGAGAGTCTGACTTATCAACCCGAAACTTACGAACTGGAAACCGAAGACGGTACCTATAAATATAAGGCATTTCTCATTGCATGCGGGAATGCGTCACAATATGGCAACAACGCCTATATAGCACCACAAGCCACCCTGACAGACGGTCTTCTGGATGTTACCATTCTTGAACCGTTCACCGTTCTGGACGTACCGTCGCTCGCCTTCCAACTGTTCAATAAAACCATCGATCAAAATAGCCGTATCAAAACTTTCCGTTGTAAAAACTTGCGCATTCATCGTTCCAAACCGGGAGTCATTCATTTTGACGGTGATCCGATGCAGGCTGATGAGAATGTAAACATCAAAATTATACAAAAAGGGCTACGGGTTATCGTGCCCAAAACAACCGTGGAAAAAGACAATGCAAATGTATTGCAGAGGGCACAGGAATACGTAAACGGCATTAGAATGATCAACGAAGCTATTGTAGACAACATTACCCACAAAAATCAGAAAATTATTAAGAAATTAACCCGAAAGGATTAAGAATTTGTGTACTTTTGCAAAATTGTAAAATAGTAAATCGTCTAATTGTAAATTAAGGATATGTTTAGAACACACACGTGTGGAGAACTTAGAATCTCTGATGTAAACAAGCAAGTAACGCTGTCCGGATGGGTACAGCGCAGCCGTAAAATGGGAGGTATGACTTTTATTGATCTCCGCGATCGCTACGGCATCACTCAATTGGTTTTCAACGAAGAAGTAAACGCCGAACTATGTGAACAAGCTAACAAACTGGGACGCGAATTCGTTATCCAGATAACCGGAGTTGTAAACGAACGTTTCAGCAAAAACTCAAATATTCCTACGGGAGATATCGAAATCATCGTATCGGAACTGAATATTCTAAATGCAGCCGTAACTCCTCCTTTTACGATTGAAGATAATACGGACGGGGGAGATGACATCCGTATGAAATACCGTTATCTCGATCTGCGTCGTAATGCCGTTCGTTCCAATTTGGAATTGCGCCATAAAATGACAATAGAGGTACGTAAATATCTGGACGAACAAGGGTTTATCGAAGTAGAAACTCCGGTATTGGTAGGCTCTACTCCCGAAGGCGCCCGCGATTTTGTAGTTCCCTCACGTATGAATCCGGGACAGTTTTATGCTTTGCCCCAATCTCCGCAGACTTTAAAGCAACTGTTAATGGTGGCCGGCTTCGACCGTTATTTCCAGATTGCAAAATGTTTCCGTGACGAAGACCTTCGCGCCGACCGTCAACCGGAATTTACCCAGATAGACTGCGAGATGAGCTTCGTTGAACAAGAAGACATTATCGCTACATTCGAAGGCATGGCAAAACATCTGTTCAAAACACTTCGTGGAGTGAAACTGACAGAGCCGTTTATACGCATGCCTTGGAGCGATGCCATGAAATATTACGGCAGTGACAAACCGGACCTGCGTTTCGGAATGAAATTCGTAGAGTTGATGGATATCATGAAAGGTCACGGCTTTTCCGTATTCGACAATGCGACCTATATCGGCGGTATTTGTGCCGAAGGTGCTGCAAGTTATACCCGTAAGCAATTGGATGCATTGACGGAATTCGTAAAAAGACCGCAAATCGGTGCCAAAGGAATGGTATATGCACGTGTAGAAGCCGATGGTACGGTAAAATCGAGTGTTGACAAATTCTATACACAAGAGGTGCTTCAGCAGATGAAAGAAGCTTTTGGAGCTAAACCGGGCGATTTGATTTTGATACTGTCCGGCGATGATACCATGAAGACCCGGAAACAACTTTGTGAACTGCGTCTTGAAATGGGTAAGCAGTTGGGATTGCGTGATAAGAACAAGTTTGCTTGTCTTTGGGTAATAGATTTCCCGATGTTTGAATGGAGTGAAGAAGAAGGCCGTCTGATGGCGATGCACCATCCGTTTACGCATCCGAAAGACGAAGATATCCATCTGTTGGATACCGATCCGGCTGCTGTTCGCGCAGATGCTTATGATATGGTTGTCAATGGTGTGGAAGTAGGAGGCGGGTCAATCCGTATCCACGACGCACAACTACAGGCAAAGATGTTCGAAATCTTGGGCTTTACCCCCGAAAAGGCACAAGAACAGTTTGGCTTCCTGATGAATGCATTCAAATTCGGCGCTCCTCCTCACGGCGGTTTGGCCTACGGTCTCGACCGTTGGGTATCGCTCTTTGCAGGTCTGGATTCAATCCGCGATTGCATTGCATTCCCGAAAAACAATTCCGGTCGTGATGTGATGTTGGATGCTCCGGCAGCACTCGATCCGTCACAACTTGATGAACTGAATCTGATCGTAGATATCAAGGAATAAGTGAAAGAGTCTGTACGCATCTTTCGTTTTGCCGTAATAGGTACGCTCAATGCTTTGATTACAGCATTCATCATTTGGCTGATGATGAAGAAGTTGTCGTACGATTACATTCCTGCCAATATCACTGCGTATATTATAGCCCAAATACACAATTTTATTTGGTGCAAATATTGGATATTTCCTACCGAAAGCAGAAAGAACAGCCTTTGGAAACAGATGCTGTTCTTTGGTATGGCTTTCGGTATAGCATATAGTGCGCAGTTCCTATTTCTTATTTCATTGGTAGAAGCAGGGGATGTAAATGAGTACTTAGCCCAATTCTTAGGTTTATTTATCTATGGAACAGTCAATTTTATAACAAACAAAAAAATTACTTTTCGATAGTCATTCACTACAGAGAATATACAGAGGGCACAGAATTTTAGTTGTACAGCAACCAAAAATCTGTGCCCTCTGTGTATATATACTGTGAAACGAAAGATCAGTCCAAGAACCGTTTTGTCAGTCCGCCATATTCGTCTATTCTTCTGTCGCGCAAGAACGGCCACCAACGGCGCACATTTTCCGAACGCTCCATATCAACTTCTACAACTATATTCTCTGTACGGTCATTGGAAGCTTGCGCCAGCAATTCTCCTTGAGGACCGGCAACAAAGCTGTTTCCCCAAAAAAGGATTCCATCCGTACGCATCGAAGGATCAGGTTCATGCCCCACACGGTTAACAGAAATAACCGGAATGCCGTTTGCTACGGCATGAGCACGTTGAGAGATAATCCATGCATTGAGCTGGCGGATCTTCTCATCATCGGCGTCCGAACTTTCCCAACCGATGGCAGTAGGATAAATCAGCAATTCCGCTCCTTTCAAGGCCATGAGTCGGGCTGCTTCCGGATACCACTGGTCCCAGCATACAAGCACGCCAAGTTTACCCAAAGAGGTTTGGACAGGTTCGAAGCCGATATCTCCGGGAGTAAAATAAAACTTCTCATAATAGGCCGGATCATCGGGGATATGCATCTTCCGGTATTTTCCGGCTATACTGCCATCACTGTCGAAAACGACCGCCGTATTATGATACAATCCCGGAGCACGTTTTTCAAATAAAGAAGTTACCAAAACGACCCCGTTAGCGGCAGCCAACTCCGAATAAAATCCGGTAGAAGGGCCGGGAATAGATTCCGCTAAATCAAAAACAAGGGTATTTTCCGTTTGGCAAAAATAAAGGGAGTTGTGTAACTCTTGCAACACAATCAGCTGTGCACCACGTGCAGCACACGCTTCTATGCTCTTAGCTAAATTCATCAGATTCGTTCTGATGTCCGAAGTATTGGCTTGCTGAATCAAACCGACTTGTATCTTTCTCATCTATATCAATATATTTACGATTGAACAATCAAAGCTATTTACGATTGGACAATTTACGATTTACGATTGAAGTTACTATTTTAGGACGCCGAGGGGGTATTGCATGGTGACGCAATGCAAGGAACCGTGTTGCTTAATCAAAGGGCGACAGTCGATGCCTACCATCTGATATCCGGGAAAAGCCTCCTGCAAAACCTCACAAGCACGCCTGTCATTCTCCGGTTGATTATAAGTAGGATAGAGGATAGTCCCATTCAGTATCAAGAAATTAGCATATGTGGCAGGTAACCGTTCTCCCTCTTCCACTACTTTATCGGCCATTGGCAAAGCTAACAGACGATAAGGTTCACCGTTCAATGTACGGAATGAATGAAGCTGTTCTTCCATAGCCTGCAAAGCTTCATAATGCTCATCCGTTTCATCTTCACATTGCACATAGACAATGGTATCGGCGGGGCAAAACCGTGCCAATGTATCGATATGGCTATCCGTATCGTCACCGGCCAGATATCCGTCATCCAACCATAATATTTGCCGAACTTGAAAAACACTTTTCAGATACTCTTCAATTTCCACTTTATTTTTTTGTCCGTTACGGTTGGGAGACAACAGGCATTCGGAGGTAGTAAGCAAAGTTCCCATACCGTCACTCTCGATAGATCCCCCTTCGAGCACAAAACCGAGACGATTGACATAACGCCCTTTCAGAATTCCATTTTCAACAGCATGACGAGTAATCTGATTATCAAGATGGGAAGCAAACTTCAATCCCCATCCGTTAAAAGTGAAATCGAGTAGGGAAGGCCCGTCTGCATCCATCATGGTAATGGCTCCGTGATCACGCGCCCATGTATCATTCGTTCCGCATTCCAGAAAACGGACATTCTCCATATTCACAATAGCGGCAATCTGCTTTTTCACCTCTTCCGGTTCAGGGGTGACAATCAATAACAACTCTCTTTCCGCTATCTCCCGGGCTATATCGATAAAACACTTCTGCACTTCCTCCAACATATATGCCCAATCCGTCTCTGCATGAGGCCAAGTTAATTGTACTCCGCTTTGAGGATACCACTCAGCGGGAAGAAAAGGCTTCCGCACCTCCATCTGCTGATCGGCTACCTTGCCAAAATTCAATTGTAAATCTTTCTCCGAACCTCCTGTACGGGGAAGTCCTACTAAAATTCCCATCTGCCTGATTTATTTTTTTAATTTATGAAATCTATTGTTTGGGCTTACGGTCAAAGAACGGATTCTTGGAAGAAGCACTGACAGGTATGGCATACACCTGTTTACAGCCTTTCAACCAGTCAAGCCGTTGTGCCGCCAATCCCGCAGAGAACATCACACGTGTATCTACACGCATATCGGCTGCTGTGGCACAGGCAGAACCGATAGCAATGCCGACATCGACGCTGTTGATAGCACAAGGCACTCCTTCTGCACGACCGGCACAAGTGGCATATCCGCAATGTCCGCAGTTCAAACCCTGAGCCTGTTCATGCGTACCTATCAGCACAATGCCCTCTGCACTCAATATGTTATCGGCATCCCGAAGAAAAAATTTCATACCATGTTCTTCTACCATTGCAACCATCTTATCGGAAAGTACTTTTACATCATCCCCTGTAACCAAAGCAACTTCTATTATATCCACTCCCTTTCCTTTCGGAGCCGTACGGGCTGCTGTCATCATCTGACGTGCCACATCAAGCACATGTTCATGACGAATATCTCGTTCGTTCTGTATCATAATCTCTTTTTTAAAATTCACTAAGCAAAGATAAAGATAAAAATGTAACGGAAAAAAGAATTAATTCTTTATCTAACAGAGAATCCCCTTTACTGTTTGCTTATAATGCAAAGAGTATAGCCAATCCAAGATAAATTAACCTGAGTTCGACATAACTTTTGTCTCGCATGATTAAGAAGAAGCTATACAGCATAATTCTTATAACGAATCAGAATTAAATGAAAACATAAAAAAAACGCAGATTTACACAAAGAGCAAAATCACATTTGCGATCATTTGTATAAATCTACGCTTTTTTATTATCAGTATATACGCAGACGGTAGGGGTTATTTAAAATAACTATCCATCCACACCAAACGCTCCTGATACCATTTACTGATTTGTGCCAAAGAGGTGTAGCAACTGCTGTTAGACGGTATTGCCGGCCATCTCTTAAAGTCCTTCTCGTAGGCTTCCTGTGATATTTGCGACATAAAATCCGAGAAACGTCCGATTACATTATTGTAGCTCAACGCATTCGTCTTAAGATAATTCCAACGTGCAACAATTTCCGGTTGGAAAGCCGCATAAAACATATTCCAAAAGCGTTTGCCGCTCTCGCCGGGCTCGGGAGAGTTCAGTACGCTTCCCGAACTGGACAACAACTTACTCCCGTTCCAATACAATCCCAATATCGTATCCATATCATACCATTGGAAATACCAGATACTTCCATCCCACGTGCACATCGATAGATTTTTATCGACATCATCGTCGGCATAAAATGCCTCCAGAATAATATAATAATCCATCATTGCATCTTTATTGAAATAATTGTTGAATCCGCTTTTGAAAGCACTCGGATTATTTTTCACTGAATTGAACCAATCCAACGGACGGGAAATCTTTTTTACGATATCTGCCGGAATATCACCGGCTCCACTGACTCCGTCGATTTTAGGATTCTTCATCTCCCAGTTACTTGATACAAATGCATAGAAATTGTTATGCTCTTCCGCTTTCAGCAAAATATGATTGTAATTCGACTTTGTCATACAGTAATTATCACGATGTACCTTCAAATTCCAGGTATAAAGACCATAATACTCATCGTTAATATACAGCTCTATGGGAAACCCGTCAATATGTCCTTTAGCTCCGTTATCCAGTATATTACCTTTTACATTATCTCCCCAACCCGAACGCCACGGACGTTGCTTCTCAAACGGCAGTGTATAGGCAACATCGTCTACAACACGCCCCATACAAACGTTTCTTGCCTGCGTAGCATCTATATAATTGGCCTTTAAATGATAAGAATCCATCGGTATCCAGTCTCCAAATTTTATTTTTCGGTCGAGATCGATAGAGAAATTCTTTTTAGGATATGACATCGAAGAAGAACCCTGATAGGTTATCTCTATTTCCGACTTAAAACCGTAACCGTTGCCACCATTATAAGTCAGCTTGGCAGTAACGGGATAATCTTTTGTCACGTTATTCAGATTCACGTCGATATTAACCTGTCCCAAACCTTCCGGAGGAAGAATAGAAGTGTATTTTTTATCTTTCAGTTCCTGATACTCCGAAAATGAGGCAGTGGCATCCTGCAAATCACTTAGAGACGTTTCGTTTGCTTCTAATTGTTTCTTAAGATCGATGATGCAGTTTACCAGACTGTCATTCGTCTTTTTCAACGCACCGATCGACTTCTGAAAATCCTCGGAATTGCTGTTCAAAGCATATTCCGCATATTTTGCATAAGGCACGCTGCCCAATTCCGTGGCACTGATCTCTTCGTAGCCGTTCCCTCTATCGAGTTTGATCTTAATCGATTGGTTTTGAGCGCTCCAGTCGATCTTTTCAAATGTACCGAAAACACGGCTTCCGTTACCAATAACCATATTTATATATCCCGTGGCCGATGTAGTGAGCTGGTGGGTTTCCTTATATGCCACCTGATTGTCCGACATAATTGTAACCTGTAACGTCACGCTCTGTTCTTTTATGACCATCCCTGAAGCGTCCCGCAAAACGGCTTGATAATTAAATCCCTTCTGAGGATCGATTGCAAACATATTCAGGCTGATGAAAAAGCTGATCAATAAGAAAATGTGTTTCATAGTTTTATGATTTTTTTTGTTACTACTGTTTTACCGTTGATATCGGTTAATTTTACACTGTAAATACCGGAAGTTAAAGAAGATACATTATACGTAGAAGGAGACTTCAGTATATTGAACTGTCTTGCCAATACTCCATTGAGTGAATAGATACTGATAGAAGCCATAGAAGCAGACGGAGGGATGGAGATATTCAAATAATCGCCGACCGGAGAAGGCCATATCACGGTTTTCTCCTGCCACTCATCAGTCTCCAACCCCACAGACGAGCTTAGATCGATATAAGACAAGATTCCCTGAACGATCATACAGTCATCTGTTTGATAATAACCTCCGACAACTTCCCCTATAACCCAAGACACCGCAGGAGACTCCCTCCCGGCAGGTGCAACAAGCTGTTGTGCATAGACCGAAGAAGCATACAGGCAACCTAAAATACCTAATAGAGGTATGCAAATGTGTTTCATAATAAAAAGATTTAATTGTTATGGTAGTAATACATATGAATAGTAGAAACACCCCATACCGATTAATCTTATTTAACTGTTTATCGATAATTACTTACCGTATTTGCACAAATGTGCCCCGTATGGCTAACATTTTTTCTCCGTCTTTCTGATAAATTCTTCGTGAAGATTCACAAATAAAGTATAAAGAAGCGCCATATTTTTCCTACCTTTGCCGAAAAGACTGATTATTAAGACATAAATGCTACAAATAAATAACGCATGTATTGCTTTCGGAGAAGACGTGCTTTTTTCCGGCTTTTGCATGCAAGTACGCAGAGGCGAGACGGCTTGCATTGCGGGAGAGTCGGGTAAGGGAAAAACATCGCTTCTTAACGCCATTATGGGATTTGTACCGTTACGTGAAGGAACAATCACCGTAGGCGATTTGGAATTAAATAAGAGTACCATTGACATCATTCGCCGCCAGACAGCCTGGATTCCCCAAGAACTGGCACTGCCCGTTGAATGGGTAAAGGAGATGGTGCGGCTTCCGTTTGAACTGAAAGCTAACAAAAACAATCCTTTCTCGAAGAAAATGCTGTTCGACTGCTTTGCAGAATTGGGATTGGATGAAGAACTGTATAACAAGCGGGTAGGGGAAGTATCCGGCGGGCAACGGCAACGCATTATGATAGCCGTGGCCGCCCTATTAAAAAAGCCGCTGATTATAGTAGACGAACCCACCTCGGCGCTCGATTCCGAATCTGCAGATAAAGTATTGGCTTTTTTATGCAGACAAGCCGAACAAGGAGCTGCTGTTTTAGCCGTATCCCATAGCAAAGCCTTCGCCCACGGCTGTAATCAGATAATCACATTATAAAATCAGATAATCACAATTATTAAAGGGATGTAATCTCAATCGTCTAACCGTCAACCGTTCAATCGTAAATATTTTCATGGGAACAATAGATATATCTTACCTTAGCCTGTTTACCGGCTTGCTTCTGCTGATCATACCGGTGTTTTATTTGTGGAAATTCAAAACCGGTCTGTTAAAAGCCACCCTTATCGGCACGGCACGCATGATCGTACAGCTTTTCCTGATCGGGATGTATCTGAAATACTTATTCCTGTGGAATAACCCGTGGATAAACTTTCTGTGGGTAATCATTATGATATTCGTAGCCGGACAAACGGCCCTTTCGCGTACCGGATTAAAACGGAAAATACTGTTGATTCCCATCAGTGTGGGCTTTCTATGTAGTGTGGTTCTGGTAGGAATGTACTTTATCGGTATAGTACTTCAACTGGACAATGTATTCAGCGCCCAATACTTCATTCCTATTTTCGGCATTCTGATGGGAAACATGCTTTCGAGCAATGTCATCGCCTTGAACACCTATTACAGCGGTCTGAAACGGGAAGAGCAACTCTATTGCTATCTGCTCGGCAACGGAGCGACACGTCAGGAAGCACAAGCTCCTTTCATCCGGCAGGCGATCATAAAAGCTTTCAGCCCTCTGATAGCCAATATCGCCGTAATGGGATTGGTGGCATTACCGGGCACAATGATCGGACAGATATTGGGAGGCAGTAGCCCGAATGTGGCCATCAAATATCAAATGATGATTATGGTGATTACATTCACCGCTTCCATGCTATCACTGATGATCACCATCTCACTTGCATCGCGTAAATCATTCGATGCATATGGCAGGCTGTTACAGGTTATGGTAGAAAAAAAGGTATAGGTCATCTTGGACATACGTAACAGTCGTTCTTTATATTTTATAGGGTTGATATTTATAATACAGTTTATTGATGAGGGTTACTAAAACAAGAATAAAATTAAAAAGGTAGAATGTTGTTATTGAATACTTGTGTAGAGGATATTGAAGCCTCTCCCCAACCCTCTCCGTGGGAGAGGGAGCTAAGTTAGCTTTGTAACTAATCAATAAACAAAAGTATCTGTACGCCCTCTCCCACGGAGAGGGTTGGGGAGAGGCTTCGTTTTTATCTTAATGACACAAAAAATGGCCATTTGCAATCCACAGTATGCAAAAACATCTAAAATAAATCTATTAATCTCCCTAAAATACTTTCCTTTTAATATTTCAGACAGTTTCTTTTTGTATCGTCGGTTGAATTTGTATATTTGCTACCGAACTTAATTTAATACCGATGAAAATACTGTCAATTCACGATCTTGAAAAGATCAGAAAAAGTGCGGCAACCGCACTCCGTTTACGTGAAGAGAGTAACGACAAAGTAACTGAAAATAGCTGCGGTCTGACTCTCGGTTCACAACACTTGCAGATTTTGATTTGTGGAGGTACGGGATGCAAAGCTTCTTCCAGTCACACCATTGCAGACAATCTGAATAAAGCACTCGAAGAAAACGGAATAGCAGACAAAGTAGAGGTCATAACAACCGGCTGCTTTGGTTTCTGCGAGAAAGGGCCTATCGTAAAAATCATACCCGACAATACATTTTATATACAAGTAACTCCCGAAGATGCCGAGGAAATAGTAAGGGAACATATTATAAGAGGTAAGAGGATCGAGCGTCTGCTATTTACCGATCCTAAAACCGAACAGAAAGTAAGCGATTCGAAACATATGGATTTCTACCGGAAACAAATGCGCATCGCATTGCGCAATTGTGGTTTCATCGACCCGGAGAACATAGAAGAATATATTGCCCGCAACGGGTATGCAGCCTTGGCGGATTCCCTTTTCAACCATACTCCGGAAGAGATAATAGATGAGATCAAACGTTCCGGTTTGCGTGGCCGTGGGGGCGGAGGATTTCCCACAGGCATGAAATGGGAACTGACCGCAAAACAGCAGGCAGCCCTTAAATACGTGGTTTGCAATGCCGACGAGGGTGACCCGGGCGCATTTATGGACCGTTCCATTATGGAAGGAGATCCTCATTCCATTATCGAAGCGATGGCATTATGCGGATATTCGATCGGTGCCTCTCAAGGGCTCGTATACATTCGTGCAGAATATCCATTGGCAATACACCGTTTGAAAACAGCCATTATGCAAGCCCGTGAATACGGATTGTTGGGAGAGAATATATTGGGAACAGGTTTCAACTTTGATATTAATATAAGGTATGGAGCCGGTGCTTTTGTATGTGGCGAAGAAACCGCACTTATTCACTCGATGGAAGGCAAAAGAGGTGAACCGACCCTGAAACCGCCATTCCCTGCCGAATCCGGATACCAAGGCAGACCGACCAATGTGAATAACGTGGAAACACTGGCCAATATCCCCATCATTCTCATAAACGGGGCCGAGTGGTTTGCCTCCATCGGTACGGAACGATCCAAAGGAACCAAGGTTTTTGCCCTGGCCGGAAAGATCAATAACGTCGGGTTAATAGAAGTACCGATGGGAACAACCTTACGCGAGGTAATTTATGAGATAGGCGGAGGTATCAAAGGCGGGAAGCAATTTAAAGCCGTACAAACCGGAGGTCCTTCGGGCGGCTGCCTTACCGAAAAGCATCTCGATACCCCCATCGATTTCGACAATCTGCTTGCAGCCGGTTCTATGATGGGTTCGGGTGGAATGATCGTTATGGACGAAGATGATTGTATGGTGTCAGTAGCGCGCTTCTTCCTTGACTTCACTGTAGAAGAATCATGCGGTAAATGTACCCCCTGCCGGATCGGCAACAAACGGTTGTTGGAATTACTCAATAAAATAACGGAAGGGAAAGCCACCGAGAAAGACCTGCAAACTTTGCAAACACTCGGTAAAGTAATAAAGGATACTGCTTTATGCGGATTAGGGCAGACGTCTCCAAATCCGGTGTTATCTACATTAGACAATTTCTATGACGAGTATGTGGAGCACGTACGGGATAAAACATGCCGTGCCAAACAATGCAAGTCTCTGCTGACCTACTACATCAATCCCGATACTTGCATCGGTTGTCACCTATGTGCTAAAAATTGTCCGGCGGATGCCATCACGGGATTACCGCGTAAACCTCATACCGTTCTTCCGGAGAAATGTATCAAGTGTGGCATGTGCATGGCACGCTGTAAGTTCAATGCAATCTCTGTATGCTAATCTCAATGACTATGGAAACAAAAGAAATAACACTGCAAATAGACCGTCATTCAATAACAGTACCCGCAGGTACTACTATCCTCGAAGCTGCAACTGAAATCGGTATCAACATCCCGACCCTTTGCCACATCGACCTGAAAGGAACGTGTATAAAAAATAATCCGGCATCCTGCCGTATATGTGTAGTAGAAGTGGAAGGCAGGCGCAACCTTGCTCCGGCCTGTGCCACCAAGTGCACAGAAGGAATGGTGGTACGCACCAGTACCCTCCGGGTAATGAATGCCAGAAAAGTAGTGGCCGAACTTATCTTGTCCGACCATCCGAATGACTGCCTCACTTGCCCGAAATCGGGGAATTGTGAATTGCAAAACCTGGCCCTCCGATTCAATGTACGGGAAATGCCTTTCAATGGCGGTGAACTTTCACTTCGTAAGCGGGAAGTAACCTCTTCCATCGTACGCAACATGGATAAATGTATTTTCTGCCGCAGATGCGAAAGCGTATGTAACGATGTACAAACCGTTGGTGCTTTGGGAGCCGTACGAAGAGGATTCAATACCACTATCGCCCCCGCATTCGACAAAAAAATGAGTGAGAGTGAATGTACCTATTGCGGACAGTGTGTAGCTGTCTGTCCGGTAGGGGCCTTGACTGAACGCGATCACACCAACCGGCTCCTCGAAGACCTGGATAACCCCGATAAAGTAGTTATCGTGCAGACAGCTCCTGCCGTACGTGTAGCTTTGGGCGAAGAATTCGGTATGCCTGCCGGCACACAAGTTACGGGCAAAATGGTATACGCTCTTCGTGAACTGGGATTCAACTATGTATTCGATACCGATTTTGCTGCGGACCTCACCATAATGGAAGAAGGAACAGAGGTACTGGAAAGATTTGGCCGGTTCCTCAACGGCGATAAGAATGTATGCCTGCCGATTCTCACTTCATGCTGTCCGGCATGGGTGAACTTCTTTGAACACCACTTCCCCGATCTGCTCGACATCCCTTCTACCGCCCGTTCTCCGCAACAAATGTTCGGTTCTATCGCCAAAACTTATTGGGCAGAAAAAATGGGTATTCCACGCGAAAAACTGGTGGTGGTATCCATCATGCCTTGCCTGGCCAAAAAGTATGAATGCGATCGGGAGGAATTCAAAGTCAACGGTAATCCCGATGTAGATTATTCTATCTCGACCCGTGAACTGGCAACGCTTATCAAACGGGCCAATATCGGCTTTCATCTGTTGCCCGACAGCGAATTTGACCATCCGATGGGCGAATCGACCGGAGCAGGTGTTATTTTCGGAACTACCGGCGGAGTAATGGAAGCTGCTTTGCGCTCGGTATACGAAATTTATACAGGTAATGTCCTGGAAAATGTAAACTTTGAGAACGTCAGAGGGTTGGAAGGCGTACGCCGCGCTACTATCAATCTGAATGGTTTTGAATTGAAAGTAGGAATAGCACATGGCTTAGGAAATGCACGCCGGCTGCTGGAAGATATACGAAACGGTCATAATGAATATCACGCCATCGAAATCATGGCTTGTCCCGGTGGCTGTATCGGTGGTGGCGGCCAACCGCTCCATCACGGACGAGCAGATATATTATATGCACGTGCCAGAGCATTGTATCAGGAGGATGCTCAGAAACCTATACGGAAATCTCATGAGAACCCGTATATTCAAAAGCTGTATGAAGAGTATCTGGGCAAACCGCTCAGCGAAAAGGCGCATATGCTGCTGCACACTCATTATTTCAACAAATCGATCGATTAAACACTAAAGGATTAAATTTATGTCGGATATAAAATTAGCATGTACGGTGGTCGAACAGGTGAAATCGCTCTGCGACCAACACGGAAACGACCCGGGAGAACTTATCAATATCCTCCACGAAGCCCAGCATCTTCATGGGTATTTGCCCGAAGAGATGCAGCGCATCATAGCCCATAAACTAAATATTCCCGTATCTAAAGTATATGGAGTGGTTACTTTCTATACTTTTTTTACAATGACTCCTAAAGGCAAACATCCCATCTCTGTCTGTATGGGAACTGCCTGCTACGTAAGAGGGTCAGAAAAATTACTGGAAGAGTTTAAACGTATTCTCGGAATCGAAGTAGGGGAGACAACCCCCGACGGAAAATTCTCACTCGACTGCCTGCGTTGTGTAGGTGCTTGCGGATTGGCACCTGTGGTAATGATAGGAGAGAAAGTTTACGGACGACTTCAGCCGGTAGATATCAAAAAGATTCTGGACGAACTTGAATAGCCATCACACATTTTAAGAGAAATACAAAAGTGTACACTATTACATGATAAAAGTCTATTCTTTTATATGGTAATAATGTACACTTTTAATATACAGAAGTATATACTTTTATAACGGGCTTTAAGCCAATGGTTTACAAATAGTATCTTTCCCTCTTTTCAGAACCGTTCCTATAGTCTGTATGCATTGTCCTTACAGTCTGTATGCATTGTTCTCACTATCTGTATGCATTGTGCCCACTATCTTCAAATATTGTTCCCGAAAGCTTTGTACACGATACATAGAGAGAAAGACAAATTACCAATGCATCACTACTTTAAATTGACATTCTCCAGGGGAGTTCTCAGTAAAGAAATCACTGTAAGTCACATAGAAAGCAAACGACCCCACAGAATAATCATAAGAGAATGTTTCTGTCCACAAATTGTCTCCATCGGCATAATGCATTACATAAGGCAGAGGAGTCTGAACCGGCACATCGCCGTCATATTGAATCAAATATACCATAACACTTCCTTTATCAAAAATATACTGATCCAAATATTCATCCTCAACAACGCAACGGAAAAAAGAATTATCTGCGTTCACACCTCCTATGCGCTCCCAATTCTTAACGGTGATCACATACGAATCCCAATTTTGCGTATCATCCGAATTCCCTCCCGGACGATTATTCCAATTCGAGTCAGTATCGCTTTCACAGGCTCCGAAAACGACAGTCAGCAATAATAAAAATAAAATCTTTTTCATCTAATCTATATTTAATATATTATTAATCATATAATTATCTATTCCACCTCATTATAAATTCTTTTTCATCGGTTCCTTCTTCTATCTGTTCCTCTATCAACCGGAATCCCTGTTTCTCATAAAAAAGAACGGACGATTCATTTTTGGCATAAACATTCAATGTAATTTCCGTATGCCTCTCCTTTACATGCTCCAACAACGCTTTTCCAATGCCCGTTCCCTGTGATTCGGGGATTACGAATAGAGCAGCCAGATAATTGCCGGTCATAGAAATAAACCCTTGTATCAACCCGATATTTTCATCTTCAAACACATAAGTATTGCTTGCAGGAAGATAAATATTCCGCATATCATCCTGTTTACCAATCCAATACATAGCAGGGATAAAATGATGGGCAAGAATGGAAGCCTCCAGCCAAATACGGATTACCCGGTCAGCATCCTGAGAATTATAACTTCTTATCATATTTTGATTCAAATCAAATTGTTTACAACCAACTTTGTCTATATTTGCAAATATACAATCATTTAGCGAATCTACATCATGAACCACCAATTAAGAGTTTGGACACCGGAAGATATACCTTCATTAACTTTTCATATCAATAATATAAATATATGGAACAATACCCGCGACGGTTTGCCACATCCTTATACGGAAGAAGATGCAGAGAATTTCATTAAAATGAATATGGAGCATGAAGGTCCGGCAGAGAACTTTGCCATAGACATAGATGGAAAAGCGGTTGGAGGCGTAGGTTTTGTTATGGGAAGCGATGTAGAAAGAATTTCAGCCGAAATAGGATATTGGTTAGGTGAGCAATATTGGGGGCGGGGAATTATGACCTCGGCTGTGCAGGAAGCTGTAAAATATGCTTTTGAAACCCTACCGGTCATACGTATTTATGCCGGAGTATTCGAATACAACATTCCCTCGATGAAAGTTTTGGAGAAAGCCGGTTTCAAAAAAGAAGCCATTTTGAGAAAAGCAGTTATCAAGAATGGCAAGATACTCGACTTTCATTATTATGCCCTTTTAAAAGAAGAATAATCATCATTAATAAAAACAGACTTATATGCACATTCACCACATTGCGCTCTGGACCACCCGGTTGGAAGAGCTAAAAGATTTCTACATCACTTATTTTAAAGGAACCGGTAATGAGAAGTATATCAATCCTTTGAAAGGCTTCGAATCCTATCTTGTGAGCTTTGACGAGAAAAGCGCTTTAATAGAAATTATGCGCAAAACAGATGTTACTTCTCCGGCAGATAACATTCCCCATATCGGATTAGCACATTTTTCTTTCTCAACTGGAAGTAAAGACGCAGTACTCGCACTCACGGAACGTCTGCGCCGTGACGGATTTACAGTTGCCAGCGAACCTCGCACTACGGGAGACGGCTTCTTTGAAAGCGCTATTCTCGATCCGGACGGAAACCTGGTAGAAATAACCGTTTAATTAAACTTTGCCGCAAGATCCGGTAAATAACGAAGTTGCAAGTATTGCTCGCTGCTCCGAATTTCTACAAATGTACTAAAAAACGATAAAAGTCATACTTCTTCCTTTCTTTTTTCTTATATTTGCAACCAAATTTTCTACAATAATGAAAATTAAAGAGATTGTAAGCGCCCTTGAACGGTTCGCGCCTCTGCCATTGCAAGACGGATTTGATAAT
>NZ_HF991046.1:0-18344 GCF_000432295.1 Bacteroides sp. CAG:189 | reverse complement strand
TAATGCCGGCCTGCAAATAGGATTGACAGATGCGGAAGCAACAGGGGCTTTGTTGTGTCTTGACGTCACTGAATCTGTCATTGATGAAGCTGTTGCAATGGGGTATAATCTCATTATATCGCACCATCCCCTTATTTTTAAAGGTTATAAGTCCATCACCGGAAAGGATTATGTAGAGCGCTGTATATTAAAGGCAATCAAGAATGATATTGTCATCTACTCGGCACACACCAATTTGGATAATGCTCCGGGCGGAGTCAACTTCAAGATAGCAGAAAAAATCGGGTTGAAGAATGTCCGTGTACTTGAACCGAAAGAGAATAATCTGGTGAAACTCGTTACATTCGTACCGGCAGCACAGGCTGATGCAGTACGGAATACCTTGTTTTCCATGGGATGCGGACATATAGGTAACTATGATTCATGCAGTTATAACCTCGAAGGAGAAGGCACGTTCCGGGCACAGGAAGGAAGTAATCCTTTTTGCGGGAACATCGGAGAACTTCATCACGAAAAGGAAATAAGAATTGAAACCATTCTTCCCGCATATAAAAAAGGAGAAGCGATCCGTACATTGCTTGCCGTGCATCCTTATGAGGAACCGGCATTCGATATTTATCCGCTACAAAACGCCTGGCAGCAGGCCGGTGCGGGTATCATAGGCGAACTCGCGGTTCCGGAAACAGAACTGGAGTTTTTGAAACGCATCAAGAAGACTTTTGAAGTAGGTTGCGTAAAGCACAATAAATTGTCCGGACGGGAAATACAGACGGTAGCACTTTGTGGCGGGGCAGGTGCTTTCTTACTGCCACTGGCCATCAGCAACAGGGCGGACATATTTATCACCGGTGAAATCAGATATCATGACTATTTCGGCCACGAATCGGATATCCTGATGGCGGAAATAGGACATTACGAAAGCGAACAGTATACAAAAGAAATTTTTTATTCCATAATCCGGGATTTATTTCCTAATTTTGCACTCCAATTTAGTAAAGTAAACACGAATCCCATAAAATATTTATAAGTAAAATGGCTAAAGAAGCAAAAAAAGATCCAAATGAGTTGACCGTAGAACAGAAACTGAAAACTCTGTTCCAACTGCAAACCATGTTGTCTGAGATTGATAAGATCAAGACGTTGAGAGGTGAACTTCCACTGGAAGTACAGGACCTTGAAGACGAAATTGCCGGTCTGAGCACTCGTATAGACAAGATCAAAGCAGAAGTAGATGAATTGAAAGCAGCAATTGCCGGTAAAAGAGTAGAGATTGAAGTTGCTAAGGCTTCCGTAGAAAAATATAAGTCACAACAGGACAATGTACGCAACAACCGCGAATATGATTTTCTGACAAAAGAAATCGAATTCCAGACTCTGGAAATCGAGCTATGCGAAAAGAGAATCAAAGAATTTTCTGCCGAAGAAGAGGAAAAGTCTGCAGAAGTAGCAAAGAGTGTCGCTGCTCTGGAAGAAAGACAGAAAGACCTCGATCAGAAAAAAAGTGAATTAGATGAAATCATTGCGGAAACAAAACAGGAAGAAGAGAAGCTGAGAGACAAGGCGAAAGATCTGGAAACAAAGATCGAACCGCGTCTGTTGCAATCATTCAAACGTATCCGTAAAAACTCACGTAACGGTTTAGGTATCGTATACGTACAGCGTGATGCATGCGGTGGTTGCTTCAATAAAATTCCGCCTCAGAGACAGCTGGATATCCGTTCGCGCAAAAAAGTAATTGTTTGCGAATACTGTGGACGTATCATGATCGACCCGGAATTGGCTGGCGTAGAGATCGCACACAAAGTAGAAGAAGCTCCGGCATCAACAACCAAAAGAGCTATCAGAAGAAAAACTGCAGAATAATAAACCCTTACCAGGTAAATTATACCTATACAGGCCGTCTTAAATGAAAAATTAAGGCGGCCTTTTTTATATCCTGTAACTGTCACATCCAAAGGAAGAATTGTCCCGAATTCCCTCAATCTCTCCCGGAAAGAAAAACTTCAAAACAGTACTAAATACCTGATTTCGAAATAACTTTTATTCTGCATGGTTTCCTCTTACTTCTTCCGGAAAGAGAAGAAGCAAGATCAGACTCTGGTCAGACAAAAAGCAAACATCCTCTAAACAAACTGAAATTTCAGTTGTTTACTTTTCATTTCTCAAAAACCTGAACTTATGAATATGCGAACATGGAGCCTGCTGCTCCTTTTATTTCTTTCATCCGCAATCTCAGCACAACATGCGGATCATTATCTGGATACCCCTTTGCCACAAGCGTGGGAGGAAGGGGGAGAAGTATTCCGGCAAACCCTTCCGGTAGACGATCAATGGTGGAAATCTTTTGGAGACACCACGCTGGATTCATTAATCTCCATTGCCGTAGATCGCAACTACTCGGTACTCACCGCCATCGATCGCATGAATATGGCCAAAGCCGGCTTACGCATGGAACGTAGCGGATTCTTTCCCACCGTGGGGATCAATGCCGGATGGACACGCCAACAAACCAGTGGAAATACCAGCGAACTGCCCCAATCTACCCAACATTATTATGATGTTTCAGCCAACATGAGCTGGGAATTGGACATTTTCGGAAGTATTCGCCAACGGGTAAAGGCTCAGAAAGAGACCTTTGCAGCCAGCAAAGAAGAATACACCGCCGTCATGGTCTCTCTTTCGGCCCAAGTAGCCTCATCGTATATCCAATTACGAGAACTTCAGCAAGAGCTGAAAGTAGTGGAAAGAAATTGTGCCTCACAAGCGGCCGTACTCAAAATCACCGAAGTAAGGTACAATACCGGGCTTGTTTCCAAGCTCGACGTGGCGCAGGCCAAATCGGTATATTTCAGTACTAAAGCATCCATACCACAGTTGGAATCCGGTATAAACCAATACATTACATCTTTGGCCGTACTACTTGGGACCTATCCACAAGAAATACGTCCCGTATTGGAACGGGTAGGGGAACTGCCCGACTATATGGAACCCATCAGCATAGGGATACCGGCAGACTTGTTAATGAGACGCCCTGATATCCGTAGCGCTGAACATCAAATCAATGCACAGGCCGCATCATTAGGCGCTTCCAAGTCGGACTGGCTGCCACAAGTTTTCATCAAAGGCTCTGTCGGATATGCCTCTAAAGATTTTAAAGACCTGACCAAACACAAGAGCTTCACTTACGAAATTGCCCCGGCACTAAGTTGGACCATCTTCAGTGGAGGTAAACTGGTGAATGCCACCAAATCGGCCCGTGCACAATTGGATGAAGCAATCGATCAATTCAATCAAACAGTACTTACCGCCGTGCAAGAAACCGATAATGCCATGACCGCCTACCGAAGCTCTATCAAGCAAATCGTCGCCCTTCGGGAAGTACGCAATCAAGGACAAGAAACGCTCACCCTCTCTCTCGATTTATACAAGCAGGGACTCACCCCTTTCCAAAACGTCTTAGATGCACAGCGATCATTGCTGAGCTACGAAAACCAGCTGGTACAGGCACGGGGGAATTCTCTGCTGCAATTGATTGCCTTGTATCAGGCATTAGGGGGTGGCTGGAACAACTAAAATAACTAAACCTACCATAACAATGAAAAAATTATTGTATATCCTCCTCGCATTGCCGCTCCTTACTGCTTGCCGGGAGAAAAAAGAGACCGCCGGAGCTGCCGCTATGTACACACCTGAAGTCAGCGTAGCCAGCCCACTCATAAAGGACATCACATTGACCAAGGATTATCCGGGTTATCTGACTACAGAGCAGACTGTCAACCTCGTAGCACGTGTGAACGGCACACTACAATCCACCTCTTTCACCCCGGGCAGCCGGGTTAAGAAAGGACAGTTGCTTTTCGTTATCGAACCTACCATCTATAAAGACAATGTGACGAAAGCGGAAGCGGCTTTAAAAACCGCTCAGGCACAACTGACGTATGCCCGTAACAATTATACCCGTATGCGCGAAGCCTTGAAAAGCGATGCCGTCAGCCGGATACAGGTATTACAAACCGAATCGGATGTAGCAGAAACGACAGCGGCCGTCAGCAATGCCGAAGCGGCACTGAACACTGCACGCACCAATTTGGGATACTGCTACATCCATGCACCCTTCGACGGTACGATCAGCCGGAATACCATGGATATAGGCAGCTATATAAGCGGTGCCGCACAACCCGTCACATTGGCTACCCTGTACAAAGACAACCGTATGTATACCTATTTTAATGTAGCTGATAATCAATGGTTATCGATGCTTATGAGCAGCTCTCCCCAAAACGGAACCGAGACCTCAAAGCTCCCGCGCACAGTCACCGTAAACTTGGGGAAAGATGGCAGGCAATCCTATCCGGCCACTTTAGACTATCTGTCTCCTAATGTAGATCTCAATACAGGAACTCTCACCGTACGGGCCAATCTGGATAATCCGGAAGGTATACTCAAAAGCGGGCTATACGTCAGTATAACCCTTCCGTACGGCGAGCAGAAACAAGCTATCCTTGTCAATTCCGCATCGATCGGAACGGATCAATTAGGTAAATTCCTTTACGTTGTAAATGATTCGAACATAGTCCGTTACCGGCATATCACCATAGGGCAACTGATAGGGGACAGCCTCCGGCAAGTAACCGACGGCCTTTCTCCCCAAGAGCGATATGTGACAAAAGCATTGATGAAAGTAAGGGATGGTATGAAAATACATCCTGTGGACTGATTAATAACTTAAATATATAGCACTATGTTTTCAAAATTCTTCATCAACCGCCCCATATTTGCTACTGTACTGGCGCTTATCATCGTGGTTGCGGGTTTGGTGACACTCAATATATTGCCCGTGGCGCAATTCCCGGACATCACGCCGCCGACGGTACAGGTCTCCGCCGTCTATCCCGGAGCCAACGCCGAAACCGTGGCGCAAACAGTCGGTATTCCTATCGAACAGCAAGTGAACGGAGTGGACGGGATGCTCTATATGTCATCTACTTCATCTTCATCGGGAGCCTATTCGCTAACCATTACTTTTGCCGTGGGTACAGACATAGACATGGCTACCGTACAGGTGCAGAATCGGGTCAGCGTAGCTCAGTCGTCCCTTCCGGAACCTGTCGTGGTGCAAGGGGTAACTGTACAGAAACAGTCTTCCAATATCGTCATGTTCCTCACCATGACAGCACAAGATTCTATTTACGACGGCCTTTATCTGACCAATTATGCCAAACTGAATCTTGTAGACCAATTGACCCGTGTTCCAGGTGTGGGAGCCGTCAACGTGATGGGAGCCGGAGATTACTCTATGCGAATCTGGCTCGACCCGGAAGCTATGCGTATCCGTGGCATCTCACCCGCCGAAGTCTATCAAGCTATCCAGGCCCAAAATATGGAAGTAAGCGCAGGAACCGTAGGGCAACCCATCGGAAAAGATAATGCGAACGCTTTTCAATATACATTGAGCGTAAAAGGACGCCTTTCGTCACCGGATGAATTCGGCAACATCATTTTACGCAGCGAATCGGAAGGAAAAATGCTACGCCTGAAAGATGTAGCACGCATCGATCTGGGGTCTGCTTCCTACAGCGTCGTATCCCAGTTGCGCGGACATCCTACGGCAGCCATTGCCATTTATCAGCAACCGGGCTCCAATTCTCTGGACGTATCTAAAGGGGTAAAAGAGAAAATGAAAGAACTGGCGCAGAATTTTCCCTCCGGAATAGAATACAATGTCACGCTGGATACCACCGATGTGATCAATGCTTCGATTGACGAAGTGCTCGTCACCTTTCTCGAGACCACCTTACTGGTAGTGCTCGTGATCTTCCTCTTCCTTCAAAATTGGAGAGCGGTTATCATACCGTGTATTACCATTCCGGTATCGCTCATCGGTACTCTGGCTGTAATGGCCGCTCTTGGCTTCTCCATCAACACACTGACCCTTTTCGGGCTGATACTGGCCGTTGCCATAGTGGTGGATGATGCTATTGTGGTAGTAGAAAATGCTTCGCGACTACTCGAAACAGGACAATATTCTCCCCGTGACGCAGTGACCAAAGCGATGGGAGAGATCACCGGTCCTATTGTCGGGGTAGTGCTTGTATTATTGGCCGTATTCATTCCAACCACTCTTATAAGCGGTATCTCCGGACAATTGTATAAACAATTCGCCCTTACCATTGCAGCTTCCACTGTGCTGAGCGGTTTTAACTCATTAACGCTGACTCCGGCACTCTGCGCTTTGTTTCTGGAAAAGAGTAAGCCATCCAACTTCTTCATATACAAAGGATTCAATAAAGTATATGACAAAACTCAAGGAGTTTATGACCGTATCGTAAAATGGTTGCTCGAACGCCCTGTAGCAGCATTAGTATCCTACGGTGCATTTACTTTGATAGCCATCTTTTTGTTCGTAAAATGGCCGTCCACTTTTGTTCCGGACGAGGATGACGGATATTTCATTGCTGTCGTACAACTTCCTCCGGCAGCCAGCCTTGAACGTACACAGGCCGTAGGCAAACAGATTAACGCCATTCTCGACACCTATCCCGAAGTGAAAAATTATATCGGTATTTCCGGTTTCTCTATCATGGGAGGTGAACAAAGCAATGCGGGCACATACTTTGTCGTACTAAAACCCTGGGGTGAGCGAAAGGGGAAAAACCATACTGCCGCCGCCGTTGTAAAACGTTTCAATGAAATGGCATACAGCATACAGGAAGGACAGATATTCGCAATGGTTCCTCCTGCAATACCGGGCCTGGGAGCTACCGGAGGCTTACAGTTACAGCTTGAAGACAACCGTAACCTGGGGCCGACAGAAATGCAGCAAGCTATCGGAACGCTTCTCAATACTTATCGCACCAAACCTGCATTAGCTTCTATCAGCAGCCAGTATCAGGCCAACGTACCCCAGTATTTTCTGAATATCGACCGTGATAAAGTACAATTCATGGGCATTCAGCTAAATCAGGTATTTGCCACATTAGGTTATTATATGGGAGCGGCCTACGTGAACGACTATGTACAATTCGGACGTATCTATCAAGTTAAAATTGAAGCTGGTGACCAAGCACAAAAAGTCATTGACAATGTACTGCAACTCAGCGTGCCGAATGCTCAAGGTCAAATGGTCCCGTTCTCTTCATTCACAGATGTGGAAGAACAACTGGGACAGAACCAGATAAACCGTTACAACATGTACCAGACAGCGGCCATCACATGCAATGTTGCACCGGGAGCCTCCTCCGGTGAAGCTATCCGGCAAATGCAAGAACTTGTCAGTCAGCAGTTAGGAGAGGAGTTCGGTTATGAATGGACCTCTGTTGCCTATCAAGAAACACAGGCAGGAAGCACCACTACTATCGTTTTCCTGATGGCTCTATTAGTGGCCTTCCTTGTACTTGCTGCACAATATGAAAGCTGGACAAGCCCGGTAGCCGCCATTATGGGATTGCCTGTTGCATTACTCGGTGCCATGATCGGTTGTTTTGTAATGGGAACTCCGGTAAGTATATATACCCAGATCGGTATTATCCTACTCATTGCCCTTTCAGCCAAGAATGGGATTTTAATTGTGGAATTTGCCCGTGATTTCCGGGCGGAAGGAAATTCAATCAGAGACGCTGCTTATGAAGCCGGTCATGTCCGCTTAAGACCTATATTAATGACCTCTTTTGCGTTCGTATTAGGTGTGATGCCATTACTATTCGCATCCGGTGCGGGAGCAGAAAGTCGTATTGCCCTTGGAGCGGCAGTAGTTTTCGGTATGGCTATGAATACTTTATTAGCCACCGTCTACATACCGAACTTCTATGAACTGATGCAGAAATTACAGGAACGGTTTAAATAATGATTAATAATGATTCAATGTGCCAATGTGCCAATTGGCATATTGGCACATTGAATCATTATTAATCATTTATTAAACCATAATCCGGAATATCCTCCAAAAAGGTATAGCTCTGCTTTTCATAATCCATTTTGCAACAATAATGCTGCATTCCATTACTTACAATAAGATAATCTACTTTCAACACCATATTATAACGTGTAATCTGATCAAATACAGCCTGCGTAATCTCAATATGAGGTGCCTTATATTCCACAATCATCCGCGCCGTAAGATTACGCCTATATAGTACAGTATCACATCTCTTTTTCGTCCCATTCAAATTAAGAAGTACCTCATTGGCCATTAAAGATACGGGATATCCCTTGTGTGCAATAAGAAAGTGAACAAAATGCTGACGTACCCATTCTTCGGGCGTTAAGGCAACATATCGTTTACGAATTACGTCGAAAATAACATTTTTTCCATTTCGTGACGTAATTTTAGTATCATATACTGGCAAGTTTAACGATAACATTTTGTATTTTTGTAAGTTAAATAATGACTCCCTGCAGAGAGAGCACAAATTTAATGAATCTTATGAAAACAAAAGAAGAAATCGTAGCTAATTGGCTACCCCGTTATACAAAACGTAACCTGGAAGATTTTGGAGAGTATATCCTGTTGACCAACTTCAACAAATACGTAGAAATATTTGCAGAGAAATTCAATGTACCCATTTTGGGGCGCGACGCCAATATGATCTCTGCCAGCGCAGAAGGTATCACAATTATCAATTTTGGTATGGGAAGCCCTAATGCCGCCATCATCATGGACCTTTTGAGTGCCATCCATCCCAAAGCCTGCCTGTTTTTAGGAAAATGCGGAGGCATTGATAAGAAAAATAAAATAGGAGACCTCATTTTACCTATTGCCGCTATCCGTGGCGAAGGAACATCCAATGACTATTTCCCACCGGAAGTACCTGCACTGCCGGCATTTATGCTACAACGTGCCGTGTCCTCTTCCATACGTGACTATGCCCGCGATTATTGGACCGGCACAGTCTACACTACCAACCGTCGGATCTGGGAGCACGATGAAGACTTCAAAGAATATCTGAAAAAGACCCGGGCCATGGCCGTAGATATGGAAACAGCTACTTTATTCAGTTGCGGTTTTGCCAATCATATTCCTACAGGAGCCCTGCTGCTGGTATCCGACCAACCGATGATACCGGAAGGTGTAAAAACCGACAAAAGCGATAACATCGTTACCCAAAACTACGTTGAAGAGCATGTCAAAATCGGTATCGCTTCTCTGCGTATGATCATTGATGAGAAAAAAACAGTAAAACATTTGAAATTCGACTGGTAAAGCCCTTTTCACTAATATGGCAAAACAAGAACTGAGTTGCGATGATATCCTCAAAGAATTGAGAGCTAAGCAATATCGTCCCATCTACTACCTGATGGGAGAAGAATCATATTATATCGACCTCATAGCCGATTATATCACAGAAAATGTACTGACAGAGACTGAAAAGGAGTTTAACCTGACCGTAGTATATGGAGCCGATGTAGATGTGGCAACTGTTATAAATGCCGCAAAACGCTATCCTATGATGTCTGAATATCAAGTAGTGGTAGTAAAAGAGGCACAGGCAATCCGCAACATAGAAGAACTTTCATACTATCTACAAAAGCCTTTAAACTCTACTATTCTTGTCGTGTGTCACAAGCACGGCACACTGGATAAACGAAAAAAGTTAGCAGCCGAAGTAGAAAAAGCGGGCATTCTTTTCGAGTCTAAGAAAATTAAAGATTCACAATTGCCTGCTTTTATCAACTCTTATATGAAACGTAAGGGCATTGATATGGAGCCCAAAGCTACAGCTATGCTGGCCGATTTTGTCGGAACCGATTTAAGTCGGTTAACCGGAGAATTAGAAAAACTCATTATCACCCTGCCTAACGGACAAAAACGGGTCACTCCCGAACAAATAGAAAAAAACATAGGCATCAGCAAAGATTATAACAACTTCGAACTGCGTAGCGCATTGGTTGAAAAAGACGTTCTCAAAGCAAATAAAATAATAAAATACTTTGAAGAAAATCCTAAAACCAATCCTATACAGATGACACTTTCATTACTCTTCAATTTCTATTCAAACCTGATGCTGGCTTATTACTCTCCCGAAAAAACAGAACAGGGAGTAGCCTCTTGGTTAGGATTAAAATCACCTTGGGCTGCCCGTGATTACCTGACTGCCATGCGCCGATATAATGGTGTGAAGACCATGCAAATCATTGGAGAAATACGATATGCCGATGCAAAATCGAAGGGAATAAACAACGCTTCCATGAACGACGGAGACATCCTCCGAGAGTTGGTGTTTAAAATTTTACATTGATAAAACTACGCATATACGCCCTTTAATCAATTATCCGAAAGACTTCTGCAGGCCGTTTACAACAAACTATACACTCTAATCTCCCAGCTTCTTTCCTTCAGAGTTGGGAGATACAAATACAATCAGACATCTATATATATTTATCATAATATCTTACAGTTTCCTGCATTATCTCCGTACCACATATCCCCCTATCACGATATATATACACATTCGCCCAATGAACCGAAATCAGTATTAATACGGCACTCAATTACATGTTTAGTATAAAATAAACTTAGAAAGAAGTTTAATAAAGTAAGAAATAAACCAAGTATGTTCTATTCGTTCCCTTATGAGGGAACGAATAGTTCTTTATAGAGGGACAAATAAAAAGGGGCATAAAGAAAAACTAAAAAGATAAAAGTAAAGCTCCTCACCCAAATACATGATCAAAAACAGTCTATTCTGCAAAAATCCATAGTTTTCCCAAAATTAACTGGATTTTTAGATCAGTAATTATAGCATTTTGCTACAATATCTCACCATTTGCACCCCTTTTTCTATTTGCACTCTTTATACGATACGGGGAAAGTAGACTAATAGACTATTAATCAGATATTTAATAGAGAAATACCCTCTGTAGAATCAAAAAAATACCACTCCATGGGATTATATGTACAAATATTGCGAAGATTTTTAATTTGAAATTATTAGAGAATAATCGTAAATAAAAAATGAAATATATCAAACGATTAAATACAGTAAATTAAAAGCTTTAAAAAGATATCTATTCACAAATATAATATATATAGATTCACATTTTCGATATTTACATGTGTAACATTTACATATATAATACAAAATAAGCATTCAACAATGTAAATTGTTCGATATTACAAAAACAAACAATCATTCAAAATCGTAATAGGAGAGTGGTTAACATTTCACATAATACACTATAATATACGATATTCCAATGGAATAAACAATCTTCTTTAATTATAACTCCAAATAAAGATAAAATAATCTACAAACATTTGTAAAGACTTGCATATAATACATATTATATAAATATAATATTCTGATTATAAACTATATACATCATATATATAAATATATACTTTAACAAGAAAATAGCACTCTACATTAAAGATTCCAATTGTAGATTCCGATTGTGAACATTGATATACCAATTGTAATACATAAATATTCACTTTTGAAATTTGCTATTGTAATTTCATTTGTTTACCTTTGTAATCACAAGAAATTTGTTATACATTTGTGAATATACTCATAGAATATATAGTTGTAAATATTTAGAAAGAGATGGACATCAAAGACAGAATCAAAATGATCATGGAACATGAGCAAATGACAGCCGCAGCATTTGCAGAAAGCATCGGTGTAGCTCAGGCCACAATCTCCCATACTTTAGGTGATCGGAACAAATATCCGAGTACTGACTTTATTATGCGACTGCATGAGAAATACAATCATATTAGCCTCGACTGGTTACTGACGGGAAAAGGAAATATGACCGACGAAGAGCAAAATATCGATTCACCAGAGTTGGATTATCCTCTATTTGCCTCTGAGAATCCAAAAAATCCGGCCATCAACACGAATGCTTTGGAAAATCGTAAGGAAATGGCATTAGAAAAGCCCTCAAACACCACTAAAGAGATTGTAAAACAAGAGATTATCTACAAAGAAAGACCTCCACGAAAAATCACAGAAATAAGAATTTTCTTTGATGATAATACTTATGAAACATTCCGACCGGAAAAATAGGAAGTAAAAACGTCTGTTTGCACAATTTCCCGTATCTTTGCAGTCGGAATATGAATTTAGCTTCAATACATGAAAAAATTTATTTTAGACCTGACAGTAACTGAGAATCTCAAATTGCATGCCAACTATGCACTGCTGAAATTGGCTTCTCAGTCACCACTTCCCGAAATGCTACCGGGACAATTTGCAGAAATACGGGTAGATGGTTCACCAACTACCTTTCTTCGCCGCCCCATTTCTATTAATTATGTAGACAGACAACGAAATGAAGTATGGTTTCTAATACAACTTGTAGGCGACGGCACACGCCGTTTGGCAGAAGTTGCCAATGGAGAAATAATCAATGTCGTACTTCCATTGGGAAATGGCTTTACAATGCCTGAAAACCCATCTGATAAGCTCCTATTGGTAGGCGGAGGCGTAGGAACAGCCCCCATGCTTTATTTAGGGGAGCAACTGGCTAAAAGCGGAAACAAGCCCACCTTCCTCTTGGGAGCACGAACTGATAAAGATCTGCTTCAGTTGGATGAGTTTGCAGCTTACGGAGAAGTATATACGACTACCGAAGACGGAAGTCACGGAGAAAAAGGATATGTCACCCAACATTCCATATTAGATAAAGTGAAATTTGAGCAGATTTACACTTGTGGTCCTAAACCTATGATGATGGCCGTAGCAAAATATGCCAAAAGTAATAATATCAATTGTGAAGTCTCATTAGAAAACAGGATGGCTTGTGGAGTCGGTGCCTGTCTGTGTTGTGTTGAAAATACCGATGAAGGACATTTATGTGTTTGTAAAGAAGGTCCCGTATTTAATATAAATAAACTATTATGGCAGATTTAAATGTAAAAATAGGCGAATTACAAATGAAGAATCCGGTAATGACTGCTTCCGGAACATTCGGATACGGTGAAGAGTTTACCGATTTTATCGATATTGCGCGAATAGGCAGTATTATTGTAAAGGGGACTACTCTTCACAAACGTGAAGGTAATCCATACCCACGTATGGCAGAAACTCCTTCTGGCATGTTAAATGCTGTGGGACTGCAAAATAAGGGAGTAAATTACTTCGTCGAACACATTTATCCGCGTATTAAAGACATTCAAACCAATATGATTGTGAATGTTTCCGGATCAGCCATTGAAGACTACGTAAAAACAGCAGAAATTATTAATGAACTTGACAAAATTCCTGCTATAGAATTGAACATCTCATGCCCCAATGTAAAGCAGGGAGGTATGGCTTTTGGAGTTACTGCCAAAGGAGCTGCCGAAGTAGTGAAAGCCGTACGTTCTGCTTACAAAAAGACACTTATCGTAAAATTGTCTCCGAACGTAACAGACATCACTGAAATAGCCCGCGCGGCAGAAGGAAGCGGTGCAGATAGCGTATCGCTAATTAATACATTGCTCGGTATGGCTATCGATGCAGAACGCAAACGTCCGATACTCTCTACAATAACAGGGGGCATGTCCGGCGCAGCAGTGAAACCGATAGCGTTACGCATGGTATGGCAAGTATTCAAAGCAGTAAATATTCCTGTCATCGGATTAGGAGGTATCATGAATTGGAAAGATGCGATAGAATTCATGCTTGCAGGTGCGTCAGCCATACAAATCGGCACAGCCAATTTCATAGATCCAGCTATTACGGTGAAAGTTGCCGATGGTATAAATAATTACTTAGACAGACACGGATATAAATCAGTTAATGAAATAATCGGTGCACTTGAGGTATAATCGTAAACATACAATAACCATTCGCAGCATTTAATGTAGAAAACTGTCATTATGCCTTTAAAATAAGAGGGAATGGAAATCCGAAAACAAACATAGAAAACAATCTATTTTTTGACATCCTCAAGTATACGAACCATGCAAGGTTCAAGTAGACCTAAAAAACGAAAGCATTGCTTTTTTCCCGAGCAACGCTTTAGTTTTTTCATACATCTGTCATTCGTCTAATAAATCTGGTCGTAATCTCCGGGTACGTTCTAATGATTGCTGCAACTCCCACTCTTTAATTTTAGCTTCATGACCGGACAGAAGGATATCGGGTACTTTCCATCCATTATATTCTGCCGGACGGGTATATACCGGAGCTGCCAATAAATTGTCCTGAAAAGAATCGGAAAGTGCAGACTGTTCGTCTGAAATGACTCCGGGAATAATCCTCACGATAGCATCCGCCATTACCGCCGCTGCCAATTCCCCACCAGTCAGCACATAATCTCCGATACTGACTTCTTTCGTTATATAATGTTCGCGAATGCGATAATCAATCCCTTTAAAATGTCCGCAAAGAATGATGAGATTTCCGGCAAGCGAAAGCGTATTTGCCATTTTCTGATCAAACTGTTCACCATCGGGAGTAGTAAATATCACCTCATCGTAGTCACGTTCTGCTTTCAAGGCATTGATACAACGCTCAATCGGCTCGATCTTCATCACCATACCGGCAAAACCGCCAAAAGGATAATCATCTACACGCCGATATTTATCTTCGGTATAATCACGAAGATTATGAATATAAATTTCAGCAAGGCCCTTGTTTTGAGCGCGTTTCATAATCGAACAATTGAAAAAGCCTTCAATCATCTCGGGAAGAACGGTTATTATATCAATACGCATAGTCTTTTAATTTTCCGCAAAATTACAAATATTCAAAGATAAACCCGTATTTTTGCCTGAAACAATCCAAGAAATATGACTGTAAAAGAAAAAATAGAAGAACTTCGTGCCGAACTTCACCGGCATAATTATAATTATTACGTATTGAATACTCCGGAGATTTCAGACAAAGAATTCGACGACATGATGCGCGAATTACAGGATCTGGAACAAGCCTATCCGGAATATAAAGACGATAACTCTCCTACAATGCGTGTAGGTAGCGACCTTAATAAGAATTTTACGCAAGTACCACATAAATACCCAATGTTGTCTTTGGGAAATACATACTCGGAAAACGAAGTGACCGATTTTTATGAAAGAGTAAAAAAGGCTTTGAATGAAGATTTTGAGATATGCTGTGAGATGAAATACGATGGAACCTCCATTTCACTCACATATGAAGACGGCAAGCTGGTGCGTGCAGTAACCCGTGGTGACGGAGAAAAAGGAGACGACGTGACCGATAATGTAAAAACAATCCGTACTATTCCGCTTGTGCTTCATGGCAGCAATTATCCGCAATCGTTCGAAATTCGAGGCGAAATTCTCATGTCATGGGATGTATTCGAAGAGTTGAACCGGGAAAAAGAAGCACGCGAAGAACCGTTATTTGCCAATCCGAGAAATGCCGCTTCAGGTACACTGAAATTACAGAACTCTTCTATCGTAGCTTCCCGCAAGCTGGATGCTTATCTCTATTACCTGCTCGGAGAGAATTTACCATGCGACGGACATTATGAGAATTTACAGGAAGCAGCAAAATGGGGATTCAAAATATCGAATGCCATGCGTAAATGTCGCACATTGGAGGAAATATTTGATTATATAAAATATTGGGATGTAGAACGGAAAAACCTGCCGGTTGCCACGGATGGTATCGTACTCAAGGTAAACAGTCTGAAGCAGCAAAAAAATTTAGGCTTTACTGCCAAATCCCCCCGATGGGCCATTGCATACAAATTTCAGGCAGAACGTGCTCTTACACGGCTGAATCTTGTAACTTACCAGGTAGGAAGAACAGGAGCTGTTACTCCGGTAGCCAACCTAGATCCGGTACAGCTTTCGGGCACGATCGTAAAACGTGCATCACTACACAACGCAGATATCATTGAAGGACTCGACCTTCACATCGGCGACATGGTATATGTGGAAAAGGGCGGAGAAATCATTCCTAAAATCACAGGAGTAGACACTTCCGCACGTTCCTTCATGATCGGAGAAAAAGTGAAATTCATTACAAATTGCCCCGAATGCGGTAGTAAACTGGTACGATACGAAGGTGAAGCCGCCCATTATTGCCCCAATGAAACAGCTTGCCCTCCGCAGATAAAAGGTAAAATTGAACATTTTATCAGCCGGCGCGCTATGAATATCGACGGGCTCGGGCCGGAGACCGTAGACATGTTCTATCGGTTAGGACTGATAAAAAACACCGCCGACTTGTACAGACTTACGGCCGATGATATAAAAGGTCTCGACCGAATGGGAGAAAAATCGGCTGAGAACATCATTAATGGCATCAATCAAAGCAAGGAGGTTCCTTTTGAACGTGTCATCTTTGCATTAGGTATCCGTTTTGTGGGCGAGACTGTGGCAAAAAAAATAGCCAAAGCATTTAAAAACGTAGAAGAACTGGAAAACGCAGACTTGGAAACCCTAATAAGCATTGATGAAATCGGTGAAAAGATTGCGCAAAGTATTCTAAATTATTTCTCGAACGCATCAAATCGGGAACTTGTAAGGCGACTGAGAAAAACCGGCTTACAACTGTATCGTACGGAAGAAGATTTAAGCGGATACACCGATAAGTTAGCAGGGCAATCCATCGTTATCAGCGGAGTCTTTACCCACCATTCGCGGGATGAATACAAAGACCTCATAGAAAAACATGGCGGTAAGAATGTAGGCAGTATTTCTGCCAAGACAAGTTTCATTCTGGCAGGTGAAAATATGGGACCGGCCAAACTGGAAAAGGCGAACAAATTAGGAGTTAAGATTATGAACGAAGAGGAATTTCTAAAGCTCATATCGTAGCATTTTTCTGCAAGAATCTTATTTTATATATTATTTTTGCCGGGAAAATAGAAAATATTAGTACTTTTGCGTCCAAAATATTTAGAGATTATTATTAATACTCATGATACAAACGAAATTGAAAGGAATGGGGGTAGCACTGATTACTCCTTTCAAAGAAGATGAGAGCGTTGATTACGATGCATTAATGCGAATGGTAGACTACCTGCTGCAGAATAATGCAGATTTTCTGTGTGTGCTGGGTACTACGGCCGAAACTCCTACATTGACAGAAGATGAAAAAAAGAAAATCCAGAAGATGGTTATCGATCGTGTCAACGGAAGAATACCCATTCTGCTGGGAGTAGGCGGAAACAACACCCGTGCCATCGTCAAAACGCTGAAAAACGATGATTTCACCGGAGTCGATGCGATCTTATCAGTAGTTCCTTATTACAATAAACCATCACAAGAAGGTATTTATCAACATTACAAGGCTATTGCCGAAGCCACCGAATTACCCATCGTATTGTATAATGTTCCGGGACGTACAGGGGTCAATATGACAGCAGAGACAACCTTGCGTATCGCCCGTGATTTCAAAAATGTAATCGCCATCAAAGAAGCATCCGGAAACATTTCGCAAATGGACGACATCATCAAAAACAAACCCGCTAATTTTGACGTTATTTCGGGCGATGATGGTATTACCTTCCCATTGATCACTTTGGGTGCCGTTGGTGTCATATCGGTCATAGGAAACGCATTTCCACGCGAATTTAGTCGCATGACCCGTTTGGCTCTTCAAGGAGATTTTGCAAATGCCCTCACTATTCATCATAAATTTACCGAATTATTTAATCTGTTGTTTGTGGATGGCAATCCGGCAGGAGTAAAATCAATGCTGAATGCAATGGGAATGATTGAAAACAAATTGCGGTTACCACTTGTCCCCACAAGAATCACGACTTTTGAAGCAATTCGTAAAGTGCTGAATGAATTAAATATCAAATGCTAAGCTTTAAAAAAACTGCCGCATCAATAGCCTTGATTGATTCGGCAGTTTTTTCATGATTCTTCTACTTTTCCATTCAAACAAACTTGCTGTTCTATCAACTTCCGCATCTCTCCGGCATCATCGATATAGTTTTCACGAACGATATAAAATCCTTTTTTACCATCAGACTTAACATAGTCTATCTTAAATCCTTTTCTTACAGTGGATACATTAGTGACAGCACTCCATGGAATCGTATTCGAATGCCATCCAATTCCCCCTTGTTTTATTGTCAGCGAAGTATCAGAAAGCCTGTATTGTATCTGATTCCAATAATAAAGCGGAAGCATCCACACCAATGTCAAAACGGCTCCATAATTCCCATCCTTATAAACAAGAAAAACTCCTATTCCTAAAAGAAGAGCATACAGCAGCCAAAGTACATACCTGATTCTTACAGAGGTTTTGAAAACTATTTCCATTAATACAGATTACGGTTTTTACTATGCGCCATTACATTAGTTACAAAAAGAAATGATCCCAAATAAAGTTCAAAAATAACACAAAAGGCGAGAAAAACAAAAATCCCCCACAATAAATTGCAGAGGACTTTGTGATCGCGACAGGATTCAAACCTGTAACCGGCTG
>NZ_HF991045.1:0-40425 GCF_000432295.1 Bacteroides sp. CAG:189 | reverse complement strand
AAAAGAAAATCCCTCAGGTTTTTACGTTGATCCGACTTTCCTTTCTGTATTTGATATCTTTTAATGACCGGTGGGTTATCTTGTTAATAACTTTGTGTATACTTGTTAATAATCCTGTTAATAACAGTGTGAATAATTGATATTATTTAAGTGGATAAAGAGAGTGGTTACGATTCTTTTCACGTTGATCCTTTCTTACAGTACTACAGAAATCGATCAGTTTTGGGGAATAAAAAAGCGCCTAAGAGTGGAAGCCTCCCAAACGCTAATTTTCTTTTGGTAGCGGGACCCGGGATTGAACCGGGGACCTCATGATTATGAATCATGCGCTCTAACCAGCTGAGCTATCCCGCCATCGTTTCTCGATTGCGGGTGCAAAGATAGATACTTTTTTTTATTCTCCAAAACATTTGTCGTTTTTTTCTGTTTTTTATTTAAGGATCGGCTCTTTGAGTTATCATAAATAGATACATTGAGAGTGGAAAATAAAAAAAGAAAGAAAATAAAGTGCATGATTTATACTGCGTAATTAGAAAAAAGTATTTATCTTGGCACACACAATTTAAGGTGAATATAGCTATGAAAAGAGAGAAAATACGTTTGGAGTATCTTCTGAATGCGACCTCTAAAAACATTCTTTGGTCAGCAATCAGCACACCGACCGGTTTGGAGGACTGGTTTGCAGATAAAGTCGTGTCGAATGATAAAATAGTGGAATTTCATTGGGGGAAAACGGAGCAACGTGATGCCGAAATTACGGCCATACGCGCTTATTCTTTTATCCGTTTCCGTTGGCTGGACGATGAGAACGAAAGAGACTATTTTGAAATTAAAATGAATTATAATGAACTTACAGGTGATTTTGTGTTGGAAATTACTGATTTCGCAGAGCCGGATGAAGTAGACGACATGAAAGAATTGTGGGACTCTCAGGTTAATAAGTTGAGAAGAACTTGTGGTTTTTAGTTAACTTTCAACTAAAAACTTTCTGCACTCCTTTTTTTGTGCTAATTTTGCATCTCAATCGCACGAAACGTATTATAAGATGCTACGCATAAAAAGATTAGATATATTTATAGTAAAGAGTTTTTTACTGCTCTTTATTGGTACATTCTTCATTTGTCTCTTCATCTTCATGATGCAGTTTTTGTGGAGATATGTGGACGAACTGGTCGGAAAGGGATTGGAGATGAGTGTGATGGCTCAGTTCTTCTTTTATTCGGCATTGAGTCTGGTGCCTTTGTCACTTCCGCTGGCCGTATTGTTGGCATCCCTTATTACTTTTGGAAATTTTGGAGAACGTTATGAATTGCTCGCCATGAAAGCGGCGGGCATTTCTTTGCTTAAAATCATGCGTCCTCTCATCATACTTGTCTGTATCATTTGTGGAATTTCCTTTTATTTTCAGAACGTGATCGGTCCCATAGCGCAAGGAAAATTGGGAACGTTGCTGATTTCTATGAAACAGAAATCTCCGGAGGTGGATATACCGGAAGGGGTGTTCTATTCGGAAATTCCCGATTATAACCTTAAAGTGCGGAAGAAAGATCGTAAGACCGGTATGCTATACGATGTGTTGATCTATAATTTTAAAGACGGGGCGGAAAATGCGCATATTATTTATGCCGATTCCGGACGTATGGAGATGACGGCGGATAAACAACACTTGTATCTGCATCTGTATAGCGGTGAGCTGTTCGAAAATTTGAAGAGCCAGAATGTGAAGGCGCAAAATGTGCCGTATCGGCGGGAATCTTTCAAGGAGAAACATACTATTATCGAGTTTAATTCGGACTTTAATATGGCCGATGCGAGTATAATGAGCAATCAGGCCACTACGAAAAGTATGCAGACGTTACAGGTTTCCATCGACTCGATGGAACATGTGGGAGACAGTATCGGACGCCAGTATTATAAAGAGGCCATTGGCGGGGTATATAGCAATCCCGGTGGATTGTCAAAAGAAGATACGATAAAGATTACACAGGCCGATATCGGATCTTACAATGTAGACAGTCTTTTCGAAGCCGCAACGCTGATGCAGAAACAAAAGATTCTCTCTTCTGCTGCAAACCGTGCCGAAAGTCTGCAAGGAGATTATGGCTTTAAGATTTACAACATGAGAGAAAATGATTATCAGATCCGCCGGCATGGAACGGAATGGCACAAGAAGATAACGATTTCTCTTTCCTGTCTGCTTTTCTTTTTTATTGGAGCGCCGCTCGGCGGCATTATCCGTAAAGGCGGATTGGGGATGCCTGTGATAGTATCTGTGCTTGTGTTTATTGTTTATTATGTGATAGATAATAGTGGATACAAGATGGCACGAGACGGTAAATGGATTGTATGGATGGGGATGTGGCTCAGTTCTGCCATCCTGGCGCCGTTGGGGGCATTTCTTACTTATAAATCCAATAATGATTCGGTGGTGCTGAATGCGGATGCTTATACTTCCTGGATCAAACGGGTGATAGGTATCCGTGGTGTGCGCCATTTGTTTAAGAAAGAGGTTATTATCCATGATCCGGACTATTCGAAGATTTTTGCGGAACTTACTGCTCTCACTACAGAGTGTCGCGCATATATAAGTAAACACCAACTGAAGAAAGCACCCAATTATTTTAAACTTTGGATGTCTACCGGCGAAGATGATGAAGTGAAAGCGATCAATGAGCGTCTGGAAACGTTGATTGAAGAGTTATCGAATTCAAGATCGTTTACTTTGCTGACAACTTTGAATAATTATCCCATTATACCTGTGGCTGCTCATGTGCGGCCGTTTCATGTATATTGGTTGAACCTGTTGGCGGGAGCCATTGTGCCGATAGGATTGTTCTTTTATTTCCGTATCTGGATATTCCGTATACGACTTGTACGGGATATAGAGAAGGTTATAAAGACCAACGAAGATATTCAATTCATAATAAAAGAGAATCATAATTTATAGAATAAGTATGGAAGAGATCAGACTGAATACAATCGATGAGGCTATTGCCGATTTCAGAGAAGGGAATTTCGTAATTGTAGTGGACGATGAAGATCGCGAGAACGAAGGTGATTTTATTATTGCGGCTGAAAAAATAACTCCTGAGAAAGTGAATTTTATGATGACACACGGACGGGGTGTGTTGTGTGCTCCTATTACGGAGGAGCGTTGCGCCGAATTGGAACTGGATATGCAGGTTACTGCAAATACTTCTATTTATGAGACACCGTTTACTGTGACTGTCGATCTCCTTGAAGGTTGTACTACCGGAGTATCTATGCACGATCGTGCAGCGACTATCCGTGCTTTGGCCGATCCTAAAACGAAACCGGCTGATCTCGGGCGTCCGGGACATGTGAATCCGTTGCGTGCCCGTTCGCGTGGAGTACTCCGTCGTGCCGGTCATACGGAAGCGAGTGTGGATTTGGCAAAACTGGCCGGACTATACCCGGCTGCTGCTCTGATCGAAATTATTAATGAAGACGGGACTATGGCACGTTTGCCTCAATTGGTGGAAGTGGCCAAACGTTTTGGGCTTAAAATAATCTCGATTAAGGACTTGATTGCTTATCGTGTGCAATTAGAGTCGATTGTGGAGAAAGGAGTAGAGGTGGATATGCCTACCCAATACGGACATTTTCGTCTGATTCCGTTCCGTCAGAAATCAAATGGAATGGAGCATATTGCATTGATTAAAGGTAGCTGGGATAAAGATGAGCCGATTTTGGTACGTGTGCATTCTTCATGTATGACAGGTGATATTTTCGGCTCTTGTCGTTGTGAGTGTGGAGAACAGCTTCATAAGGCGATGGAGATGATCGAGGCTGCCGGAAAGGGGGTCATTGTATATATGAACCAGGAAGGACGTGGCATTGGACTGATGAATAAGATTGCCGCATACAAACTTCAGGAAGAAGGATATGATACGGTAGATGCGAATCTGCATCTGGGTTTCGATGCCGATGAACGTGATTATGGAGTCGGTGCGCAGATTTTGCGTGAGGTAGGAGTGGCAAAAATGAAGTTGATGACCAATAACCCTGTGAAGCGTATCGGTCTGGAAGCATATGGTTTGGAAATAACAGAAAATGTAGGTATCGAGATTACCCCTAATCCTTACAATGAACGTTACTTAAAGACCAAGAAAGAACGAATGGGACATACGCTACATTTTAACAAGTAAAATCCGCTTTTACTTTCATATATCAAATATTATAGCTTATTTTGCAACTAATTTCACTAAACGACAATAAAGTAGATACAAAATGAATCAGTTATCAGACCGTTTGAACAGCTTGTCGCCATCGGCGACACTTGCTATGTCGCAGAAGAGTAATGAACTCAAAGCACAGGGCGTTGATGTTATTAATCTGAGTGTGGGAGAACCCGACTTTAATACTCCCGACCACATCAAAGAAGCTGCAAAGAAAGCTATCGATGACAACTTTTCGCGTTATTCTCCCGTTCCCGGGTATCCGGCATTGCGCAACGCCATCGTAGAGAAACTGAAAAAAGAGAATGGTCTGGAATATACAGCCGCTCAGATTTCATGTGCCAATGGTGCGAAGCAATCTGTATGTAATGCAATCATGGTATTGGTTAATCCGGGTGATGAAGTGATCGTGCCTGCACCGTATTGGGTAAGTTATCCGGAAATGGTGAAACTGGCAGAAGGTACTCCGGTGATTGTAACTGCCGGGATCGAACAGGATTTTAAGATTACTCCTGCACAGTTGGAAGCCGCCATTACCCCGAAAACAAAGGCATTGATACTCTGTTCTCCGTCGAATCCTACCGGTTCGGTTTATAGTAAGGAAGAGTTAGCCGGTTTAGCTGCCGTGTTGGCGAAATATCCGCAGGTAGTGGTAATTGCAGATGAGATTTATGAGCATATCAATTATATAGGTAAACATCAGAGCATTGCACAGTTCCCGGAAATGAAAGAACGGACAGTGATCGTAAACGGTGTGTCGAAAGCCTATGCGATGACCGGATGGAGAATCGGTTTTATTGCCGGACCGGAATGGATTGTGAAAGCTTGCAATAAATTGCAGGGACAATATACGTCGGGGCCTTGCTCTGTTTCTCAGAAGGCTGCTGAAGCCGCCTATACGGGTTCTCAAGCTCCGGTAGAAGAAATGCGTAAGGCGTTCGAGCGTCGCCGCGACCTGATTGTGAAGTTGGCAAAAGAAGTCCCGGGCTTTGAGGTGAATGTTCCTGAAGGCGCTTTCTATTTGTTCCCTAAATGTAGTTCTTTCTTTGGAAAATCAGCAGGCGACCGTAAGATTGCGGATTCGGATGATCTGGCTATGTATCTGTTGGAAGTGGCTCATGTGGCTTGTGTGGGTGGTGCTTCTTTTGGTGCGCCTGAATGTATTCGTATGAGTTATGCTACCAGTGATGAGAACATTGTTGAAGCTATCCGCCGGATTAAGGAAGCATTGGCGAAACTGAAATAAAGATAGTTTGTGTCTGCCGGGCAATGGCGGATGTAAAAAATAAACCTGTATCGGACAGATCGTTTTGATTTGTATCGATACAGGTTTTTTATTAGGGTTGATTTAGAGCCTGCTTTAATTAATTGTCCTCTCAAAATAATACTGAGTAAAATTAAAGCAGGCTTTGGGTTGTAAAGGGCTATTTTACAATAACCTTAAATGTCTGTTGGTTACTTGCATTGACTACTGTCAACAAATAGATGCCTTGGGATAATCCGTTGATCGGTAATCGGGTAAAACTGTTTGTTGTTTCCTGTTGCATTATAACACTGCCTTGCATTGTCATCAACCGGATAGTGGAGTTGGCAGGAGACTCAACGGTCAATACCTCTCCATTTGCAATGAGACGGGGATAAACCTTGGTCTGTTTTTCGTTGCTGACGTTCTCTACACCTACGCCGGATTCTTTTCCTTCTTTGGTGACAGCAAATATGGCCGGGTGTCCCTTTCCTGTGTTTTCTATCTTTATCGATGCAATTACTTTATTTTTATCGGTATTTATTTTATGTTCATACAGGCAGAAATTGTATCGTCCGTCCATTTGGTCGTTCGACCGTGTGATCCTGCTTAGTCCATGTACCGCTTTTCCTGTAGAAACTTCGCTATACCAGTCGCCTATTGTTATGCTTTTAGGAGTAGAACTGGTTTCATCGGCATAATATACGGTTACATCTACTGTGGAACTACCATCGGTACAGGTCGAAAGCAAATAAAGGGCTTCCGTTTGGTGAGAACCGTCGAATTGCAGGGTAGCTGCATTTTCTTTGATCAGAGTTGCTGCATTGGGCTTGTCATATGCGGCAAGGCGATATTGAACGCCGGTGCTGGAAGTGATATTTCTATCGGTTGGCAGAGAGCCTTGTTCTTGTACTCCTGATGTATAATAAATCCAACCTTGGTTATCGAGGGAAGCTGTAGAATAGTTGACGGCAGGACGTTGCTCGGCTATGACATCTTCATTAAATCCTGATGTGACGGTCAGTTGGGTATACTCTACCGGTTCGGGCTCTTTATCGAGTAAGGCCCTGTCCATGAAAATCAACCGTTCTTTGATCCAACTCTTTAAATAAGAAATTTCATCATCATAAGATTGGGCCACGTATTGATTGGGCCATACGTATCTTCCCCATCTTGGCCAAGCCTGTGAGTTGCGTTCTTGTGCTCCCTTAGCATTTAATAAGGTAGTTAACGAGTCAATGGTAAGTTCTATGTTCTTGTCCGAGTAACTTGTTTCACGATATAGTTCCCAACGCTCTTTCACTTCTTTCATAAATGCATCGTCTTTAAGCAACTTATACCACCAGAAAGGAACCAACTGGTTATCACCGGATGCTATGTCATTAAAGTTGTATGCCCAAGTGTCTGTTCTCCAACCATTATTATAATCAGCGTTGCCGAAACCTAAATTCATATCCCATAAGGATGTTTTGAATCTGGGATCTTTGCTGTCTCTATACTTATATAAATTAGTACTTAGGCGATAACCGTCTACATTATGGCAGAATTCTGTTGAGAGCATATAGTCGATGAAAGAGGTGACGTCGATGTACTTTCTGTATCCTGTTTCCGGGTTCTTGTAATCTGCGGAGGCTAAGTTATCTTCGAATGCATCGATGTATCCGTGTATATAATCCAGTTGGGTTTTGGAAAATTCATCCTGGTCCATGTTCTTATATTGGAAAGATATTTTTTTATTACGGATGGGGTTACCTTTTGAATCTACGGGTGAGTGTTTGGAGTAATAAACCGGTTCATCGTCTCTGTCCACTTCCAGATGGTAACCTCCTGTCAATGCATCGCCACTGTCTCCCGGATCCGGTAAGTCCAGGCGGTTCTTGCCTTTTCTAACTCTTTCGGAAAGGATAAAGACACCGTAATAGGTGCCGTCCATGATCATTTCACAATATTTTCCTGTGGGTACGTATTCGAAGAAGGGTCTGGCCAGAGTAAACGCAAATACGTCTCTGATCATACTTTTGTCCGCATAAGGAGCCAGCAATGCCCAATCGTTGTCTTTGCCCATTCCCAATAGGGATACTTTTTGTTTCTTACCTCCTTCTTCCAGAGGTTTGTCCAGTGCACGAATGGCATATGGTTTTTTGTCGGAATTGGTAAAAGAAGAGTTGCCCCGGTATTTCAAGTCGATATAGCCGCTATAGTCTACTGTTTGATTCGGATACAAGAGGGTATCCATATGGTTCAATTGCCCTTCTCCATTATCGATAATTTTCATTTTGGCGGTGATGCGGTTTTCACGTTCGATCACTTGGTGTTGGGTATCGATGAAAACGATCGGGAGATTTGTTTCTGTGAATTTGACTTTCTGGTTATCCGGTTTGAAATTATTGATATCCGTGTCCTGAGCGGAACAGACAACAGACGAAATCAAAAAAAGAGATAAAAATAAGTTTCTCATAAAGTATGTTTTATTAAGTAAATAAAAGGTCTTTGTTAGTAAAACAGTGACAGGGGAAAAAACACTTAGCCGGAGTATTCTTTTTTAAGGGTAATAAAGGTTACAAATGAAAAAAGGCTGCCTCATCGATGGAAGCAGCCTTTTTGGATTTTTCTTTCTTGATTGTATTATTCAGCCGGGTGAATTGCTTCAGAAGGACAAACATCTGCGCAAGTACCGCAGTCAGTACATACATCCGGGTTGATAGAATAGATATCACCTTCAGAGATAGCTTCTACCGGACACTCGTCGATACAAGTTCCGCAAGCAATACAATCGTCACTAATTACGTAAGCCATTTTCTTTAATATTTAAATTATTAGTACTAATTTCTTGGACAAAAATACATGTTTTATTCATTAGTTGCACTTATTCTTGATTAAATTCCTTTAATTTGTATCCCTTCTAAATAAGAGAAACAATAATTTAACTATAAAATCGTTTTTATTGATGTGAAACGCTTTGTGTTACTTCTCATTGTTTCGCTGCTGGTTGCCGGTGCTTCCGGCCAGACGCGTAAGGTGCAGAACCGCCCGTATATCGATCAGCGGATCTGGCACTATGGCTTTTTGGCTGGTATTCACATGCAGGATCTCAAGTTTGTCAATAATGGGTATGTCACGGAGGACGGTCAAGTCTGGTTTGCCGATGTGCCCGAGTATTCTTCGGGTTTTTCGGTAGGCGTGTTGGGAGAATTGTACTTAAACAAGTATATGTCTCTCCGCTTGGTGCCTACGCTTCACTTTGGAGACAAAAAAGTTATTTTTCGTGAGCAGACGAGTGGAGAAACCGAATCGCAGAATGTGAAATCCGCCTATCTGTCTTTTCCTGTCGATTTGAAATTCAGTGCGGAGCGATTCAATAATTATCGTCCTTATGCAATGGTCGGTTTAAGCCCTACTTATGATTTAAGTGTGAAAAAATCTCGTCCACTCTTGGTCAAACCTTTCGACTGCTACATAGAAGTGGGGTTGGGTTGTGACTTTTATCTTCCTTTCTTTAAGCTGATACCGGAACTGAAGTTTTGTTTTGGGTTAGCGAATCTGTTAGACAAAAACCGTAACGATCTTACCGATAAGTCGTTGATGAAATTTACCGAATCTTTGGACAAGGTGAAGTCTCGTATGATTGTATTGACTTTCTACTTTGAATAGGCTGATCATACACATAATCTTGAAATTCACGGGGAAATATGTTCAAAAGAGATAAAACTCTGTGAAACCCTGTGCTACTCTGTGGCGAAATCGTTATTTTTGCAAAGAATTTGCCGGATGGCAAATCATAATTTGTAAATCGTTAAATAGTAAATATCCCCATGCCATTAAATTTACCTGATAGATTACCTGCGATAGAACTGCTGAAAGAGGAAAATATCTTTGTGATCGATAACTCGCGTGCTACCCAACAGGATATCCGTCCGTTGAGGATTGTGATTCTGAATTTGATGCCGTTGAAGATTACTACGGAGACGGATTTGGTCCGGTTGTTGTCTAACACTCCTCTTCAGGTAGAGATTTCATTCATGAAGATAAAAAGCCACACTTCCAAAAATACGCCGGTCGAGCATATGAAGGCTTTTTATACTGATTTCGATAAGATGCGCGGTGAGAAATACGACGGTATGATTATCACCGGTGCTCCTGTGGAACAGATGGATTTTGAAGAAGTAAGTTATTGGAGTGAAATCATGGAGATATTCGATTGGGCGCGTACGCATGTCACTTCGACGCTATATATCTGTTGGGCTGCTCAAGCCGGATTGTATCATCATTATGGAGTGCCTAAATATGCGTTGGATAAAAAGATGTTCGGAATTTTCGAGCATCGCACGCTCGATCCGCTTCATTCTATTTTCAGAGGGTTTGATGATGTGTTTTATGTACCCCATAGCCGCCATACGGAGGTGCGGAAAGAAGATATTCTGAAAGTTCCGGAATTAACGTTGCTTTCTGAATCGGAGGAGTCGGGGGTCTATATGGTGATGGCTCGTGGCGGGCGTGAATTTTTTGTTACCGGTCATTCGGAATACTCTCCCTTAACGCTCGATACGGAGTATCGACGGGATTTGGCAAAAGGTCTTCCGATTGAAATGCCGCGTAATTATTATGTTGATAATGATCCGGAAAAAGGGCCGCTTGTTCGTTGGCGGGGTCATGCCAACCTGTTGTTTTCCAATTGGCTGAATTACTTTGTTTATCAGGAAACTCCTTACAATATCGACGACATTAAATGATAAAGCAGCGTAAAATAGAACTTCTGGCTCCGGCCAGGAATTTGGAGTGTGGTATCGAAGCGATCAATCATGGGGCAGATGCGGTATACATCGGTGCTCCGAAGTTTGGAGCCCGTGCTGCCGCCGTTAATTCGTTGGAGGATATTGCGGCTCTGGTGGAATATGCACATTTATACAATGCACGCATTTATGTCACTGTCAATACCATCCTGAAAGAAGAGGAGCTGAAAGAGACGGAGGAGATGATCCGGGAATTGTATCGAATAGGGGTGGATGCATTGATTGTGCAGGATATGGCCATTGCGAAACTGGAATTACCTCCTATACCGCTTCATGCAAGTACGCAAATGGATAACCGGACTGTAGATAAAGTGAAATTTCTCCGTGATGCGGGTTTTCGGCAAGTGGTATTGGCGCGTGAACTGTCGTTGCGGGAGATTGGCAAAATACATGAGGCATGTCCCGATACTCCGCTTGAAGTTTTTGTGCATGGAGCTTTGTGTGTCAGTTATAGCGGGCAATGTTATGTCAGTCAGGCCTGTTTCGGGCGCAGCGCCAATCGTGGAGAATGCGCACAGTTCTGTCGCCTGCCGTTCAGTCTGGTAGATGCGGAAGGGAAAATGATAGCGAAAGACAAACATTTACTCTCACTGAAGGACCTTAATCAGAGTGAGGAGTTGGAAGCGTTATTGGATGCGGGGGCTTCCTCTTTGAAGATCGAGGGACGGTTGAAAGATGTTTCTTACGTCAAGAATGTTACGGCTGCCTACCGACAGAAGCTCGATGCTATTTTTGCACGGCGTAAAGAGTATACCCGTGCTTCTTCCGGAAAATGTCGTTTTGATTTTAAACCGCAGTTGGATAAGAGTTTCAGTCGTGGCTTTACCCGTTATTTTCTGCACGGAAGGAGCAAAGATATTTTCTCTTTTGACACTCCGAAATCGTTGGGAGAAGAGATGGGGACGATGAAAGAGAGCCGGGGAAACTACTTGACGGTGGCTGGTGTGAAGTCGTTTAATAACGGTGACGGTGTTTGCTATCTTGACGAACAAGGACGTTTGCAGGGATTCCGAATCAACCGTGTGGATGGAAATAAACTTTATCCGCAGGAAATGCCTCGTATCAAACCCCGCACGATGCTGTATCGGAATTTCGACCAGGAGTTTGAACGAATTCTTGCCCGTAAGTCATCCGAAAGAAAAATAGCAGTATGTATCTTGTTGGCGGAGAATAATTTCGGCTTTTCACTTACTATGACGGATGAAGATGACAACAGTGTGACACTAACTTTACCCCGAGACCGGGAACCGGCCCGCACTCCGCAAGCGGATAATCTCAAAAATCAACTTGCGAAGTTGGGAAACACTCCTTTTGAAGCGGAACGGATTGATATTGACTTCTCGGAGAATTGGTTTATTCCGGCTTCCGTACTTTCTGAATTACGGCGGCAACTCGTTGAACAGCTGATCATAGCCCGTAAAGTGAATTATCGTCGTGAATTGGCTGTATGGAAACCTACTACTCATACTTTTCCGCAGCAAACACTTTCTTATTTAGGTAATGTAATGAATACCCGTGCCGCCTCTTTTTATCAGGATCATGGAGTGAAAGAGGTGGAACCGGCTTACGAAAAGCAACCGGTGGAAGCTGCCGTACTGATGTTTTGTAAGCACTGTCTGCGCTACAGTATGGGGTGGTGTCCTATTCACCAGCGCGAGCGTTCACCTTATAAGGAACCTTATTATTTGGTAGGGACGGATGGAAAGAAGTTCCGTTTGTCATTTGATTGTAAAAATTGCCAGATGAAAGTGAGTGCCGCACAATGAGAACGTTTTACCATAGAGTGATGCGATGCGTGATGGAGCCGGATATGAAACGGCTCTGGGGTGTTTGGTGCTATTCTGTGGTTTGTCTTCTGCTGTTTACTGCTTGTCACTATCCCCGGCCGGATCTTCAGAAAGAAGGGATGAGCGATCAGGTGAAGGATTCGTTAACCTATCTTGCCGAGCGGCATTATACTTATAATACAAATTTTGAAGTACAAGCGGATTCTGTTGTTTTAGAGCGGCTTCCGGTTAAAGATTCTTTTATCAGTCTTTACCGTGGGGATCGGGTAGTTGTGGCTGAGTTTGCTATTCATCCGGCAGATAGCGTAGACAGTGTTTGGGTGAAACTTGCCCATTCACAGGAGGCACAAGGTTGGATACGTGAAAAGGATCTGATTCATTCGTTTGTTCCTACGGATAGCATTTCGCAGTTTATTTATTTATTCAGCGATACGCATGCTTCGTATTTTGTCATTGTCTTTGCCCTGTTTATGGGTGCTTATCTGTTTCGGGCTTTCCGTCGTAAGCAGTTGCAAATGGTCTATTTTAATGACATCGATAGTGTTTATCCGCTGTTCCTTTGTCTGTTGATGGCTTTTAGTGCCACTATCTATGAATCGATGCAGGTGTTTTTTCCGGATACCTGGCAGCATTTTTATTTTAATCCTACGCTTTCACCTTTCAAGGTACCGTTTGTCTTGTCGGTATTTTTGTTGAGTATCTGGGTGTTTCTTATTGTTTTTCTGGCAGTACTCGATGATCTGTTCCGGCAACTTACGCCGGCGGCGGCTGTTTTCTATCTGCTCGGATTGACTTCCTGCTGTATTTTCTGTTACTTCTTTTTCATCCTTACTACACAATTTTATATAGGCTATCTCTTTCTGCTTTGTTTTGTTGTTTTATTTTTAAAGAAACTTCGTAAAGGAAGCGGTTATAAGTATCGTTGCGGGTATTGTGGAGAAAAGTTGCACGATAAAGGTATCTGTCCTCATTGCGGGGCGATCAATGAATGATTGGCTTGTTAATGGATACCTTGTGTCTTAGTCGTGCAGTTGAAAGAAACTGTAAAGTTAAACTATAAACCTTTGTCTGGTAAGAATGTATACTTTTATATAGTAAGAGTATATACTCTTGTATGACAAAAGTATATACTCTTTTATGTTTTGATTATCAGCTTGTTATAGTTGCATTTTTGCTTAAAATCGACAGCGTACGTCCACTCCTAATTGCATGGGCCGTCCTTTCTGCATAAATCCGTTGCCCATTGTTTCGAAATAGAATGCCTGATATTCTTTATCCAGCGCGTTGCGTATCCAGAAGGCAATAGCACCATTCCCTTTTTCTAAGCTGACACGCCCGTTCAGTGTACCGTAAAATGCCTGGCTGACATTATTCGCTTCTGTCCAATAGATGCGTCCGGCGGCATTGAAGTTAGCATTTACTTGGATGCGGTCGAACCAGTGACGGGGGGCGATCCGGAAAATATATTGTGCTCCTACATTGAGTGTATGTTTGGGGACGAAAGGAACATAGTTGCCGTTATAATTTTCTTTATCCTGTAAGTTTCCGTCTTTATCTTTTTGTTTCACAACATAATCGGTAAATGTGGCATAGGTGTATCCATAGGATGCATTCATACTGAATGCATCGGTGATGCTGGCGCGTAAGGCAGCCTCCGCTCCATAGCTGCGGCTCTTTCCGGCATTGACGGTGATACGTCCTAAGCCACTCTCGGCAAACTGGGAAATCTGTTGGTCTTTGGTATCCATGTAATATGCAGCAAGGTCGGCCCATAAACGGCCTTCCCACAAAGTGAGATGTGAACCGATCTCGTAGTTCCATGAATATTCGGGTTTGTAAGTGGTAGAGGCTTTTATGTCAATGTCTTCTTCCGGCATCATCATTTCAATCATATTCGCTATGGATGCAAAATCTTTATTTGCTATCATGGCAGCCTTCATCGAATTTTTCAATTCCGACTGTATCAGATCAGAAAACATCTGGACATTATATCCTCCCGAACGATAACCGCGTGAAACGGTGGCATATACATTGTTCCCCTTTTTCCATTCGTACTGAATAGCAAATTTGGGGAGTAATTGCAGATAATCATTTGATAATTTGCCGTTGATGCCGGCCGGAGCTATCATGTTTTTACTTTCAAGATCGATAGTCGGTCTTGGGGGGGGCATCTGCATGTAAAATTTAAAATTGAAGTCCATCGGAGTGGAGGCCGAATTGTAGTTCATCGACATTTTTTCATAATCGAGACGTAGCCCTGCCGTTATGGATAATCCGTCTATCAGGAAATTATTGTAAGTTGATTGATGATAGATGGCAGCACTGAATGTCGGGGTGTCGAAATTGCCGCTCACATTCAATGTCGGGTTGTTGATAGTCAGCTTCATGGTTGGCGCGGCAGGAGAATTTGGGAAATTGTTGTTGGCATTATTTTCAATGACTTCTGTTACTCCATCTTTTTTGAATTCAACCGGACCATCCGTGTTCAGCCATTGGTAGAATCCGAATATGCCGTTGGCCCACTGCCAATTTCCTCCGGGCTTCGACTTCATTACGATCTCTTCAGATAAGGTATTCAGTCTCTGCTGTTGATTAAGAGTAAATATATCTTTCTCCGTGAAATCCTGATCGAGTAGCATACGATCTTTTAAATGTTGATAACCGGTTACGGCACTCAGCGTGAAATGTTGTGTTTGATATTCGATATTAGCGCTGGCATTCAGCAGACTGCGATAATAACTGCTTTCATCATTATAGGAGATCAGACCTATTTTATCTTGCCGTGGATCGTTCTTTTTTTCTTCTTCATTGACTTTTCCGGTATAGAAATAGGGATATCCACCTTGATCACTGTACTCATAGTTCACGTTAAAATCGAGTTTTAGATTCTCTGTTGGCAGATAGATGGCACGGATACGCCCGCCGCCGGCATTGATACGGTCGGTCTTTTGATTGTTTTTGGCTGCATTCTTGAAAAATCCGTCTGCATGTTCATAGAAACCTCCGGCAGAAAAAGCGAATTGTTCCGACATCCGATGATAATGGGTAACCGATGCATTGTAATTTCCGTACGTTCCTGCGCTTAAACGTAAATCGGTGCCCTGATAGCTGAAAGGTGATTTTGTATGTACTTTGATGAGGCCTCCCATTGTATTACGTCCATATAAGGTACCTTGTGGTCCGCGAAGCACGTCGATACGTTCGATATCGGAATAATTGAAGTCAAAAGCGGACTTGTCTATATAGGGAACATTATCGACATATAATCCTACCGATGGTGTATTGATGCGCGAACCGATACCACGGATGTAAATAGCCGATGTCAGTTTGGAACCGTAATCAGGAATGAATATATTGGGGACTAATGTACTCAGTCCTTTTAAGTTAGTCACTTGGTTTGCCTGCATGTCCTGTTGTGACAAGAGAGTGCTGGCTGTCGGGAGTTCGCGTAATTTACGATTTTCTTTCGGTGAAGCAATAATGAGAATTTCTTCTACGTCTACTACCTTGATCGTGTCTTTAGGAATCTCTTCGGCCCAAATATTACCCGTTGTTAAAAAGGTTAAGGCCATGAGAATGCAGTTTCTTTTCATCATATTATTATTTTGCTTGCAAAGGAACGGCAAACTTCTCGGTTACACAATCCTCATTTATTAGGATTATGGTAAAATGTAGCCGGATTCTAAACATATTCTGTGTTTATTCCTTATTAAATATAGAGATATAACTTCTGTTTGTTTATTTATAACCAGAGTTAGGGCGAATTTATTCTTGTGTCCGGTTTATAAGATAATGCAAAATAAAGTTTGTCTATGAAGAAAGATATTCTTATTTTTGTCTTTCAAATAGACATGAAATAAAAGTAGCGGCTTTATTTGAATTAAGAAAACAAGATACAGAGTGTTTACATTGTCATTCTTTCTATAGTAAAACGACCAATTTTAACTGACCGAAAGAATATGCTTTGTGAATGCGCCCTGAAACAGGGTGTGTTCCATCGATATATTCAGTCGGTCATAGGTTCTTGGTCGTACCTAACTATAGTCTGGATATTGTCGGGAACACACTTTTTTTATTAATCACCCTTTAAATAATATAGCCTATGGTATAAATCAGATTAAGTGACATATCGCAGTTAGAAATAACTCATTTGCATTTCTCTTATAGAAAAAACGACCAAAATATTTTTATATGACCGGAGGAATGCAATGGGGCAGATCTTGTTTTTGCTTTCTTCCCGGATTGTTGTGAAAGTTGGAATTGGATGTGTACCTGTTGCGTCTCTGATACAGAAATGCACAGTTAAGATAACATTCAGTATTCAACTTATTTACAACAATGAAAGATGAAAATCAGATTATTTTTTCTTCTTATATTATTGCTGTGTCCGTTTCATTTCCGGGCACAAAATGCTTCTGCAGATTCTCTTGAAATCATGAAACGGAGTCATGGTTTCCGTACTACCCAATTAATACTTCCTGCATCTCTTATCGCTGTCGGCGCAGTGGGCGTTTCCACTCCCTGGTTTAGGTCTTTAAATAGAGAAGTACGTGATGGATTGGCGGAATGGCGTGACGGACGTTATTTTCATGCAGATGATTATATACAATACGTACCGGTAATTGCTAATTTCGGCTTGAGTTTATTAGGAGCAAAAGCCCGGCACAGTTATGTGGACCGTGTTCTGATTACCGCTACTTCTTATGCTGCTATGGGAATTATGGTCAACGGGGTGAAGTGGATAGTGGATGAACAACGTCCGGATGGAACAGCTTTTAACTCTTTTCCGTCAGGACATACGGCTACGGTTTTTATGGGAGCCGAGTTAGTGAGAATGGAATATAAAGATACTTCTCGGCTTTATGGTATAGGTGCATATACTATAGCTTGTGGAGTTGCTTTTTTACGGCTCTATAACGAACGGCATTGGTGCAATGATATTTTGGCCGGTGCAGGTATAGGTATACTCAGCGCACGAATTGGGTATTGGCTTTTACCTTACGAAAGAAAATTATTGGGATTGGATAAGAAGAGTACTGTAAATCTGGTAGCTTCTCCTTTTTATGATCACTTTTCAAAAACATATGGTGGAAGGGTTTTTGTCTGTTTTTAAATTCGGTCGGCCTCTATGTATCCGTTCATTACGGCATAAATGGTAAGCCCGGAAACTGATTTTATGCCTAATTTTTCCGTAATGTTTTTCCGGTGGGTGATAACGGTAGTCAGGCTGATATTTAACTTATCGGCTATTTCCTTGTTGATGAGTCCTTTGGTGATCAAGACAAGTACTTCAATTTCTCGTGCGGATAATTCGTGTTCGACGGTTGGCACCGGAGGTGCGACTTCCACCGGATATCCGTCGTGATGGGCATGTTGGTGGAGTTTCAGAATATCTTTGACCAATGATTCTTCCGGTTGGTAAATGTTCAGTGTCCGTACGGCAGATAACTGGAACGGTTGGCTTTCTCCTGCCAGAACGATTGTCTTTTTCTTTCTGGGCAGGAAGAAAGTATTATGCTCTACATATATCTGAGCAGCTATAAAATAGTGGGCGTACATATCGGGTGTGTCATCCACTAATTCGCCGAAGTTGTGAAATGTACGAATGACTGCCATCGGGATGATCTTCTCTAATATGCTTTTCAAACCGAGAGCAGTAAGGGTGTTCGGTTCGATAATGGCAATTTCTGGTTTTTGGTTCATGATCTGCTATCGATTTAAATAGTTTGCTACTGCTTCGGCACATCGTTCTCCATCCACCCCGGCCGAAACGATACCACCGGCATAGCCGGCTCCTTCACCGCAAGGAAACAGCCCGCGTATGGTAATATGTTGAAGGGTCTCCTTGTCGCGGACAATACGAACGGGAGAAGAAGTCCGGGTTTCTACCCCGATCATAACCGCCTCATTGGTCAAAAAGCCGTGGCTCATTCGCCCGAATTGTAAAAATGCCTGTGACAGACGTTTGCTGATAAATTCCGGCATCCAGAAGTGTAGGGGAGAAGACACCAATCCCGGACTATAAGAAGACTCCGGCAAGTCATAACTGAGTTTTTTTCGTGTAAAGTCCGCCATACGTTGCGCCGGTGCTGTCTGTTTCATGCCGCCTTGCAACCAGCACTGCCGTTCCAGTTCTTCTTGGAAATGCATAACTTGCAAAAGCCGGGAATTGGAAGAGGAAAAGCGGGAGTCATTGGAGGATGTTGCCTGTTGTCCGTTGTTCATTCCCCATTGTCCGCAAAGTAAGTCCTCCGGTTGTATTTCTACTACCATCCCCGAGTTGCTCCATCGTGATCCGCGATTGGAGGGAGACATTCCGTTGACTACCACTTGTTCCGGTCCACTGGCAGCAGGAACGATGAATCCTCCGGGGCACATGCAGAAACTGTATACGCCACGGCCCTCTACTTGAGTGACAAAACTATATTCGGCAGCCGGCAGGTATTTTCCCCGACCGTTTTTGGAATGGTATTGTATCTGGTCTATCCATTCGGCCGGATGTTCCAGACGAACGCCAACGGCAATTCCTTTTGCTTCGATCGTTACGTTGTTTGCTGCTAACCAGCGATATACATCCCGTGCCGAATGTCCTGTTGCCAGTATCACGGGGCCAAGGAATGTCCGTCCCGTATTGGTTTCGATTCCTTTGACTTCTTCATTTTCGATAATCAGGGCATCCATCCGGGTACGAAAATGAACTTCTCCACCACAATCGATAATGGTATTCCGCATGTTCTCGATTACCCGTGGCAATTTATCCGTACCGATATGCGGGTGGGCATCGGCAAGAATGGCCTCAGATGCTCCATGCTGGCAGAATACATTTAAGATTTTGTCTACATTGCCGCGTTTTTTACTTCGGGTATAGAGCTTACCGTCTGAATAAGCGCCTGCACCGCCTTCGCCGAAGCTGTAATTCGATTCCGGGTCGACGGTATGTTCCCTGCTGATCTGTGCAAGGTCTTTTTTGCGTTCACGTACATTTTTACCGCGTTCTACGATGACAGGGCGAAACCCTAATTCTATCAATTTCAAGGCGGCAAATAATCCTCCGGGACCCGCACCTACTACAATCACTTGCGGTTTACCTTCCACATTATTATATATGGTCTCTTCATACCCGTTGTCTGTCGGTATTTCATTGATGTACACCCGTACTTTCAGATTAATGAAGACAGTACGCTGCCGCGCATCGATACTTCGTTTCAGAATACGCGTTGCGGTAATGCTCTGTAAGGTAAGACCTTTTTCCTTTGATAAGTATTCTTTCAATCGTTGCTCGCTGGCGGCAATTTCCGGCAATACTCTCAGTTGATACTCTTCTGTCATAATATGATTATCCGAATAGTGCGCGGAACGCTTCTTCCACCTTTCGTACCGGCACTAACTCTATTTTTAATTTCTTTGTTTCGATTCCCTGCAAATTATATTTGGGCAATAGGAAACGTTTGAAGCCCAACTTTTCGGCTTCCCCGATGCGTTGTTCGATTCTGTTCACCGGGCGTATTTCTCCGGATAAGCCGATTTCTCCTGCCATGCAAACTTCCGGCTCGATAGCGGCATCCATATTAGATGAGAGGATGGCGCTGATTACGGCGAGGTCGATGGCCGGATCATTGACTTTCAACCCTCCGGCTATATTGAGAAATACATCTTTCTGTGCTAATTTGAACCCTACCCGCTTTTCGAGTACTGCTAGCAACATGTTCATCCGTCGGATATCGAAACCTGTGGCCGAGCGTTGCGGATTGCCGTATACGGCAGAACTTACCAGTGCCTGGGTTTCGATGAGAAACGGACGTACCCCTTCGATGGCAGATGCAATGGCTACGCCACTCATGCCTTCGTGATCTTGTGAAAGCAATAGTTCCGACGGGTTACTGACCTGTCGGAGTCCGTCTTGGCGCATTTCGTAAATACCCAATTCGGCAGTACTTCCAAAACGGTTCTTGATGCTTCGCAGGATGCGGTACATGTAATGCTGGTCACCTTCAAACTGGAGCACGGTGTCTACGATGTGTTCCAGTACTTTAGGACCGGCGATACTGCCTTCTTTGTTTATATGTCCGATCAGTAATACCGGGGTATGTGTCTCTTTGGCGAAGCGGAGGATGGAGGCCGAGCACTCACGCACTTGGGCGATGCTACCGGGAGACGATTCGATGTTTTCCGTAGAAATGGTTTGTATGGAATCGATGATGACTAAATCGGGACGGGTATTTTTGATATGAACATAAATCTGTTCCAGAGAAGTTTCGCAAACGATAAGGCAATCGCTGGATGCACTTGTCAGGCGGTCGGCGCGTAACTTTAATTGCCGGGCACTTTCTTCACCGGAAATATACAGAACTCGTCTTTCGGGCATACGTAGTACGGTTTGGAGTACAAGGGTCGATTTTCCGATGCCCGGTTCGCCGCCTATCAGGACCAAAGAGCCCGGCACAAGCCCACCGCCCAACACCCGGTTCAACTCTTCGTCGTGCATGTCGATGCGCGGCTCGTCATCCGCTTCTATTTCACTTAAAGTGACCGGTTTGGCTTTAGCCGTTTCAATGTCTGATACCGGTCTCCGGTTGGCAGGTTCTTTACGTATTATTTCTTCTACATACGTATTCCATTCGCCACACGACGGACACTTTCCTACCCATTTTGGGGATTCTTGTCCGCAGTTACTGCACACATATACGGTCTTCTCTTTTGCCATTCTCTTTGTTCTTCTTTTATAAGATGGGCAAAAATAAGGATATTACAGCACAGATTATACAGATCGGCACAGATTATTTTCTTAAAAAGCATAATCTGTGCCGATCTGTACAATCTTATCGGATTATAAAGTGATTTCTCCGGCTATCGGACGACTCATCCTTTCGCGGATTTCTTCAGGGGTGTAGCCGTGTCCCAACAGGAACATTAATTTGGTGACTGCTGATTCCGTCGTACTGTCATATCCGCTGACAATGCCGGATTGTAATAAGTGATAGCCGGTTTCGTACCGTTCCATTTCCACTGTTCCGGCGCTACATTGGGTGACATTGACGATCACGATGCCCCGTGCGCTTGCTTCGCGCAGCAGGCGAAGAAACCATTGTTTACGGGGGGCATTGCCCGAACCGTAGGTTTCCAGCACCACCGCACGCAATCCGTCTATGGAGAGTGTAGCTGCCACTACATTTTCGTGTATACCGGGAAAGAGTTTCAATACGGCTATATTGGTATCCAACAGGTAGTGAGGTTTTAATTCCTGTTTTTCACGGGTGTGATGAATCAGCGAATGGTTATATTTGATGTGTATGCCTGCTTCCGCCAGCACAGGATAGTTGAAAGAGCGAAAAGCGTTGAAGTTTTCTGCATTCATTTTGGTGGTCCGATTGCCACGCATCAGATGGTTTTCGAAAAAGATGCATACTTCGGGTACGAGCGGTTTTCCGTCGGCATCCTGGGCGGATGCTATCTCAATGCTTGTCATCAGGTTTTCTTTGCCGTCTGTGCGCAGCACACCGATGGGGAGTTGCGAGCCGGTGAGGATGACCGGTTTGTCCAGTCCTTCAAGCATAAAGCTCAGTGCCGAGGCGGTATATGCCATTGTGTCCGTACCGTGAAGGATAACAAAGCCGTTGAACCTGTCGTAATTATCACAAATGATCTTTACCAGTTTGCGCCATGCCTCCGGTTCCATGTCTGATGAGTCCATGGGAGGATCAAACTGATAAGAGTCGATCGTGCAGTTAGATTTCCGTAATTCGGGGACATGTTTTTGCAACTGCTCGAAGTTGAAGTTTTCAAGCGCTCCGGTTTCTGTATTTTCTATCATTCCAATCGTACCACCGGTGTAAATTAGCAATACGGAAGTATTTGAAGGAGTCATAAGCGTTTCTTGTGCGATTATCTACTGCAAAGATAATTATATATCTTATATATTCTAACAAAATGTCAGAAAACTGATGGCTGATTCTCGACGGGTTCGGATAACTGAAAATCTTTTTATTAGAAAATAATCGTAAAAAGTGATAGATTGAACGTTTTTATTGTTACTTTTGCGACATCTTATCAAACAGTAACGAGAAACAATGACTATGATGAAGTACTATCCGCATACAGTCACATCCATGTGCACCATGACCCTTAGGGGTTGAGGGATAGTATTTGTGTTTCTACGTGAATCACGCTTGCAGGAAGTAAGCAAATTCAATTTTAATTATTTTAGTTGTAAATAAACCATTGCTTTCCGTGAAAGGGAGCATTGCTAAATATAAAGTATCTGCATGAAAGTAATGAAATTCGGCGGAACATCCGTAGGTTCCGTGAACAGCATTTTAAGCGTAAAGAGAATAGTAGAGTCGGCCGGTGAACCGGTTATTGTAGTCGTTTCCGCATTAGGCGGCATTACCGATAAGTTGATTAACACCTCGAAGATGGCTGCCATAGGCGATGCGGCTTATGAGGGAGAATTCCGTGAGATTGTTTATCGTCATGTAGAGATGATCAAAGAGGTGATCCCGGCGGGTGAAAGACAAGCTTCTTTGCAGCGTCGGGTAGGGGAACTGCTTAATGAGTTGAAAGACATCTTCCAGGGAATTTATCTGATTAAAGACCTTTCCCCGAAAACATCGGATACCATTGTGAGCTATGGTGAACGGCTGTCTTCCATTATTGTGGCTGAGTTGATTGAAGGAGCTCAATGGTTTGATTCGCGTACTTTTATAAAGACGGAACGGAAACATTCCAAACATACTCTCGACACGGAACTGACCCACCGGTTGGTGAAAGAGGCATTCCGGGAGATTCCGAAAGTATCGTTGGTGCCGGGATTCATTTCATCGGATAAGCTGACAGGAGACGTTACGAATCTTGGTCGTGGCGGCTCGGATTATACGGCGGCTGTGATTGCTGCAGCCCTCGATGCTGCCAGCCTGGAGATATGGACTGATGTGGATGGCTTTATGACTGCTGATCCACGGGTTATTTCTACTGCTTATACCATCAACGAACTGAGTTATGTGGAGGCAACCGAACTCTGTAATTTCGGCGCCAAAGTAGTTTATCCACCTACCATCTATCCGGTTTGCCACAAGAATATACCTATATTAATAAAGAATACTTTCAATCCGGAAGGTACGGGAACGGTGATCAAGCAAGAAGTGTCCGATCCGCGTACGAAAGCCATTAAAGGTATCTCTTCCATCAATGACACCAGCCTGATTACCGTTCAGGGGCTTGGAATGGTGGGGGTGATCGGTGTAAACTACCGCATCTTCAAAGCTTTGGCAAAGAATGGTATCAGTGTATTTCTTGTGTCGCAGGCTTCTTCGGAAAACAGTACTTCTATCGGTGTGCGTAATGCCGACGCCGATTTGGCTTGCGAGGTGCTGAACGAGGAGTTTGTGAAAGAGATAGAGATGGGTGAGATTTCTCCTATTCAAGCGGAGAAGAACTTGGCTACCGTAGCTATTGTCGGTGAGAATATGAAGCATACCCCGGGAATAGCCGGTAAACTGTTCGGTACGTTAGGGCGTAACGGTATAAATGTAATAGCTTGTGCACAGGGAGCATCGGAAACGAATATTTCGTTTGTTGTCGATTCCAAATCACTGCGCAAGTCGTTGAACGTTATTCACGATTCCTTCTTCCTGTCGGAGTATCAAGTATTGAATCTCTTTATTTGCGGTATCGGTACGGTAGGAGGTAGCCTGATCGAACAGATTCGTTGTCAGCAAGAGAAACTGAAAGTGGAAAACGGATTGAAACTTCATGTGGTGGGTATTGCCGATGCTACGAAAGCCATGTTCAGCCGTGACGGTTTCGACTTGGCAAACTATCGTCAGGAACTGGAAGAAAAAGGAACAGAGAGTACTCTCGAATCATTGCGTGACGAGATTATCGGCATGAATATCTTTAATTCCGTTTTTGTGGATTGTACGGCGAGCGAGGGGGTGGCTTCTCTTTATAAAGATCTGTTGCTGCACAATGTGTCCGTGGTGGCTGCCAATAAGATAGCTGCTTCTTCCAAGTATGAAAATTATCGTGAACTGAAGCAGATAGCCCGTCAACGGGGTGTAAAATACTTGTTTGAAACGAATGTGGGAGCGGGACTTCCTATTATCAATACCATAAATGATTTGATTCATAGTGGTGATAAGATTCTGAAAATAGAGGCTGTCTTAAGCGGTACATTGAATTATATCTTTAACAAAATCAGTGCCGATATTCCGTTTAGCCGCACGATAAAGATGGCGCAGGAGGAACGGTATTCCGAGCCTGATCCGCGTATCGACCTGAGCGGGAAAGATGTAATCCGTAAACTTGTTATTCTGGCACGTGAAGCGGGATATACTTTGGAGCAGGAAGATGTGGAAAAGAATCTTTTTGTGCCGAATGACTTCTTTGAGGGCTCGCTGGATGATTTTTGGAAACGCGTACCGAGTCTGGATGCGGACTTCGAAGCCCGTCGGCAGATATTGGAAAAGGAGAATAAGCATTGGCGTTTTGTTGCCAAACTGGAAAACGGGAAAGCCTCTGTCGGCCTGCAGGAGGTAGGGGCCAATCATCCGTTCTACGGTTTGGAGGGAAGTAATAATATTATCCTTTTGACAACAGAACGTTACAAAGAATATCCGATGATGATTCAGGGATACGGTGCCGGAGCGGGTGTAACTGCTGCCGGGGTCTTTGCGGACATAATGAGTATAGCAAACGTTTGATTTAGTTGAAAGTTGAGAGTTGAAAGTTGAAAGTTGCTGCGCAGTGGTGGCTATACTTGCTCTTTCTGGTTTTAGCTTATAACTCTCAACTTTCAACTCTCAACTAAATAAAGCTTTCAACTGAATAGAACTTTCAACTTTCAACTCTCAACTTTCAACTATTATGAAGCATATTATTATATTAGGTGATGGAATGGCCGATTGGCCGGTAAAATCATTGGGGGACAAGACGCTCCTGCAATATGCGAAAACGCCTTATATGGATAAATTGGCCCGCATGGGGCGTAATGGCAGGCTGAAGACAGTTGCTGTTGGTTTTCATCCCGGTAGTGAGGTGGCAAACATGTCAGTACTCGGATACGATCTTCCGAAAGTGTACGAAGGGCGTGGCCCGCTCGAAGCGGCAAGCATCGGGGTAGACTTGCAACCGGGAGAGATGGCGATGCGTTGCAATATTATTTGTATGGAGGGAGATCATATAAAGAATCATTCTGCCGGGCATATTTCAACTGAAGAGGCTGATGTCCTGATTCAATATTTGCAGGAGCATTTGGGCTCTGACCGGGTACGTTTCCACACCGGTGTTCAATACCGGCATCTGCTGGTTATCAAAGGAGGAAACAAGCAATTGGATTGCACTCCTCCCCATGATGTCCCATTGAAACCTTTCCGGCCGTTGATGGTAAAACCATTGGTTCCGGAGGCGGAAGAGACAGCTGCTCTTATCAATGACCTGATTTTAAGATCACAGGATTTACTGAAGAATCATCCGTTGAACTTGAAGCGTATAGCCGAAGGTAAGGACCCCGCCAATAGCATCTGGCCTTGGAGTCCGGGATATCGTCCGCAGATGGAAACCTTTTCTGATACTTTCCCGCAAGTAAAAAAGGGGGCTGTTATCTCTGCCGTCGATCTGATAAACGGTATCGGTTACTATGCCGGGTTGCGCCGGATTGCAGTAGAGGGGGCGACAGGGCTATATGATACCAATTATGAAAATAAAGTGGCTGCCGCATTGGAAGCATTGAAAACCGATGATTTTGTTTATCTGCATATCGAAGCGAGCGATGAGGCCGGACACGAAGGAGATATCCCTTTGAAACTTCTTACGATAGAGAATCTGGATAAACGTGCCGTAGGGCCGATTTATGAGGCGGTAAAGGACTGGGACGAACCGGTAGCCATTGCCGTGCTTCCCGACCATCCTACTCCTTGTGAACTTCGTACACATACCAATGAACCGATTCCGTTTCTTATCTGGTATCCGGGCATCGAACCGGACGAGGTGCAGACGTATGATGAGGTAGCCGCTTGCAATGGCGTCTACGGGCTGATGAAAGAAGATGAATTCATAAAGACATTTATGAATGAGTAACGTGCCGATGCGATACTTTGCCGAATGTACGGGTGTATCCGTTGGTAAATAAGAGGATTAATCAATTAATTAAAAAAGAGTGCCCTGCTGATTCATGTATTGGCATTTGAGCACATTGTTTAAATTATGAAATATTACAGCACTAACCGTCAGGCGCCTGTCGCTACACTTGAAGAAGCCGTAGTGAAGGGCCTTGCTGCCGATAAGGGGCTTTTCATGCCCGAAACGATCAAACCGTTGCCACAGGAATTTTATGATACGATCGAGACGCTTTCTTTTCAGGAGATTGCTTATCGTGTGGCTGATGCTTTCTTTGGCGAAGATGTCCCGGCAGAAACCTTGAAACAGATTGTTTATGATACGTTGAATTTTGATGTGCCATTGGTGCATGTGAAGGATCGTATTTACTCTCTTGAACTGTTTCATGGCCCTACACTCGCGTTTAAGGATGTAGGCGGCCGTTTTATGGCACGTCTGTTGGGTTACTTTATCCGTAAGGAGGGCAAGCGACAGGTAAATGTGCTTGTGGCCACTTCCGGCGATACCGGTAGTGCCGTAGCGAATGGTTTTCTCGGTGTAGAGGGAATTCATGTGTATGTACTTTACCCCAAAGGCAAGGTGAGCGAAATACAGGAAAAGCAATTTACTACGTTGGGACGGAATATCACCGCTCTTGAAGTAGAGGGTACTTTTGATGATTGCCAGGCGCTTGTGAAATCTGCTTTTATGGATAAAGAATTGAATGAACACCTGCAACTTACCAGTGCCAATTCCATTAATGTAGCCCGTTTCCTGCCACAGGCATTTTATTACTTCTATGCTTATGCCCAGTTGAAGAAGGCCGGAAAAGCTGACAATGCCGTTATTTGTGTTCCCAGTGGAAACTTCGGTAATATCACTGCCGGACTGTTCGGCAAGAAGATGGGATTGCCCGTAAAGCGTTTTATCGCTGCCAATAATAAGAACGATATCTTTTATCAGTATTTGCAGACCGGACAGTATAACCCGCGTCCGTCCGTTGCTACGATTGCCAATGCCATGGATGTGGGCGATCCGAGTAACTTTGCCCGTGTGCTCGATCTTTATGGAGCTTCGCATGCTGCTATCTCGGCCGGGATAACAGGAGCTGCTTATACCGACGAACAGATACGCGAAACGGTGAAGAAGACCTACGAAGATACGCATTACCTGCTCGATCCGCATGGCGCTTGCGGTTATCGGGCGCTTGAAGAGGGATTGCAGCCCGGAGAAACCGGTGTATTTCTTGAAACAGCTCATCCGGCCAAGTTCCTCGATACGGTAGAAGGTATTATTGGCGATAAAGTAGAGATTCCTGCAAAATTGCAGGCATTTATGAAAGGCGAAAAAAAGAGTCTGCCGATGACAAAAGAGTTTGCGGATTTTAAGAAATACCTGCTTTCTCTTTGATATCCGGTACCGGAATTATTTCTCAAAGATGTAGTATTTTTCCTCAGAAGGTGCTACATCTTTTTTTATTTTGTAAAACTGCTGTTATTCCGTTTGTTTTTACCCCTTTCATCCTCTTCACCTTTTTGGAAGAATCCCTTTATTCATGGGCGATACAGGGTGAAGCTCCATTGGAAAAAAAACAATCGGCAGGTTGATAATCGTAAGCAGGATGCCTATGTTCCTGCAAGACCGTTCATACCCTTCATATGCACCGTGCTTGGCACACCCAAGCACCGTTCTTAGGAGGATTTAGGACGGTTCATAAAAACGGATATGTCCCTGTTGAAGTTCTTTTCTTATTTTGGAATTCAGAAATTAATAAATACGAGGTATTTGCCTGTGGCATGAATGCAGAATTCCTCTCCTGTTGCCTCGTTCAACGTCCCTTGCCACCAATTGTTGAAATCGCTTAGCGGATAGGCCAATCCTTCCCCTTGTAATCCGGTAGCGCCGAAGTTGAAAATAGAAACTTGTTGTCCGGGGCGGGAGTCGAATCTTTGTGTATCACAAGATGGGATGAATATGCCGTAATCCGTTATCATTCGTACTTGCAGTCCTTCCTGCATGTAATCCATCAGTAGGCTGATATTCCCCAATGTATGATCTTCCCGTTTGCCTGTGCCGCCGATGATGGTTATTTTCCGTTTTCCCTGCGCTTTCAGAAAGCGGACGGCTTTGGTCTGGTCGTTCGTTTCCTGGTCTTTTATCTGATGAAAGATTGGCGCAAGCTTGTCCCGGTTTTCGGATGAGAGCGAATCACCGTCTCCGATGATTGCATCCGGGAGAAAGCCGTGACGGATGTATTCATCGGCTGCACCGTCACAGCATACTACGTAGGGAGCTTGCCGCAATACGTTCAGAGGATAGGGATGCGAGGGATAGTCGCCATTACCAAGAATTACTGCTTCTGTTGTCATATTCATTGATTGGTTGCGGAAATACCGGATGCACATTTAACATGGCTCTGTCGGCGATGATTGTCCGTGCATCATTTTTTTCCATTTCAAGTAGCCAAAGATAGCTATAATCGAATAAAGTCCGTAAAGTCCGGAAGTGAAATACAATTCCTTATAGATATAGAGCCCGCAGCAAACGATATCTACCAGTATCCATGCCCACCACTGTTCTACATATTTACGGGCGAGCATCCACATGCCGACAATGCTCAATGCTGTGGTGAAAGAGTCGAGCCAGGGAACAGTGCTGTCGGTAAAGTTTATCAGTATCCAGACAATGCCCAAAAGGGCGATTATGAATACGGCTGTTAATGGCGGAAGATATTTCAATGGGATACGGGTGATCGGCAATTCTGCTTTTTCCTGTTTCTTGTTGCCGTATTTCCAGATTATCCACCCGTAGACGGCGGCCAGCAGGTAGTAGATGTTGATGCCGAAATCGGCATATAATCCGGCTTTATAATACACAAAGATATAGATGGCAGGCATAATGATGCCCGCTATCCATAAATAAATGCTTGCCCGGTATTCCAACCACAGATAGAGCAGTCCGATAATGGTACCGATGATTTCAAGATAATTCATTGCCATACCGGGAGGTTTTAGAATCTGACGGTTATGTGCGCCAATACATTGGTTCCCGCCATTGGATAGAAACGAGGGTCGTAAGAGATGACCGCTTTCTGATTCTTGTCGCCTCCTTCGTAGACGGCGGCATTTTGCGAATAACCGTTCGTCTCATATCGGGTGTTGAAGAGGTTATAGATTGTGGCACCTACGGTGATCTGTTTCACGGATGGCAGTTTAAAGCTATACGCCAGACTGAGATGGTTTACAAAATAGGGATCGAGAGAATTCTCGTCTATACCGAAGTTATCGAGATACTGGCGGCTGACATACTGTGATTGCAAAGATGCATCAAAGCCTTTGTAGTTGAAACTGATCAGGCTGTTCCCCATGAACGACGGGGAAAAGGAGATCGGAGTGTCGCCGGCATAGATGGCCGTTTGTGTATAGAGTTCTTTCCAGTTCTGGTTATAGTCGCTCATATAGCCGGTATAATTCTTGATCCGGTTCTTGCTCCATGTTCCGTTGAGATCCCAGCGTAACCAGTCTGTGATGCGGGCGCCCAAAGAGAGTTCTATACCCATACGGTAACTGTCTTTTACGTTTTCCGCCATTGCCTCTCCGATGTCGTTTACTTTTCCGTTCAGCACCAGTTGGTCGGTATAATCCATATAATAGAGATTTACGCCGGCAGTGAAACGGCTGTTGCGGAAAGTATATCCCAGTTCGTAATCCAGCATTTTCTCCGGACGGGGAAGCTCGTCGAAGAGCCCGTCGGTATAGTTGTTGCGGGTGGGTTCTTTCTGCGCGACCGCAAAGGAAGCATAGGCGCTGTGGTTCGGGTTGAATTGCCAGAACAAACCGGCTTTTGGGTTGAAGAAACTGAAGTCTTCGTTTACGTTCAGGCGTTGCAGGTGTCCCGGATCGGCCGTCCAATCCCATTTGTCATTGTCTCCTTCTATCTTGTAACTGATGTATCGGTATTGCAGGTCGGCATAGGCATGCAGCCCTTTTGTAATTTGGTAATTGGCTTTTGCATAGATGTTTCCGTCTGTTTTGCTGCCATTGTTACGATAGTATTCGTGGTCCGGATTCAATGGTTCCGTGTAGTTCTTCACCCATATTACCTTACCGTAGTGGTCATTACTGTAATGATTTAATCCTCCTCCTAAAGAAGCGCTTAATTTTTCATCTTTATAATCGACCGAGAATACTCCGCCGCCGAAACCACTGTCCACCAGTTTCTGACGTACCAGATTGGTTTTGGTTTGGGCTTCTGTATTTTCCGGAAGATAGAAAGGCTTTAATCCGTACTCTTCCAGTGTACGTCCGTTTTTGTATTCTTGATAATATCCGAATCCGTCGGTGTAGTGCAAAGCGATGTTCAGATGCCATTCCGGTGAAAACAAGTGGTTGAATATCAATTGATAATTCGTCTGCTCGTAATTGTCAGTCTGGTCGTCATAGAAGCCGATAATGTTTCCTTTGTTCAGGTTATCGTCTTTGATGGCTCCATTCGGATTATACGTCCGGTCTGTTTCCAGTTGTTCCCGGCTGATACCGTCCCAGGCATGATAGGTTTTCTCTTTGCCACCGAAAGCGATCAATTTCAGTGTGGTGTTTTCACCGTAATATCCTCCTTGCAGAAAGTAGGATTTTAAGTCGGATGTGGCGCGGTCGCGGTATCCGTCGCTTTGGATATTCGATATGCGGGCATCGAAAGCCCAATGATTGCCCAACAATCCCGAACCGACACGCACGGTCTCTTTATGTGTATTGAATGAACCGTAAGAACCGGAAACTTCGGCATAGGCTTTGGAGGGGATACCGGCTGTACGCAGATTGATGCTGGCGCCGAAAGCTCCTGCACCGTTGGTTGAAGTTCCTGCTCCACGTTGTATTTGCATGTCTTCGAGTGAGGAAGCCAAGTCCGGTGTGTTTACCCAAAAAATGGAATGACTCTCGGCATCATTCATCGGGATCCCGTTGGCGGTAATGTTGATGCGTGTGGCATCTGTTCCGCGTACACGGATGCTGGTGTAGCCTACTCCGCTACCGGCATCTGATGTGGTGAGTACCGAGGGGGTAGCCGTCAGTAGAAACGGAAGGTCGAGCCCGAAGTTCTGTTTCTGAATCTCTTTTTGGGAAATGTTGCTGTATGCCACCGGAGTCTTAGAAGTGGCACGGGTGGATACTACCTGCACCTCTTGCAGGTTGACTACTCTCAAACTGTCTTTGGCACTGGTCTGTGCAAAGGCATTTGCGCTGGCTGCCAACAGGAAGACGGCAGTCGATAAATTCTTTTTCATTTTGCAGTTTATTCGTTCTCTACGCCGGCATTACCCGGTTCAGGTATTATGGGTATGTTCTCAGCCCGTCATGTTAAGGCACCCCCTATCTCGTGAAATCGCCGGCAAAATTAGTGCTTTCGGACGAAGAAAGCAAAAAAACTTTTATATTTGCTTGGAACAAAGTAACTTTGCAACTTGTTAATATTGAATTAAAATCACGATTTATTTACTTAAAATAATAAACTAAATTATGCTACTATTACAAGTTACTCAGGCTGTTGCCGACTCTTTACAGGTTGCAGCCGACAATTTGGATCAGGCTATTGCGAATGCGGATGGTCTTGATAAGTTGTCTCTTATCACCCAACAATTGCTCGATGCCGGTGTGCATGCCGGTGCAAGTATCTTAAAGGCGATACTTGTTTTCATAGTAGGTCGTTTCCTTGTTTCGATGTTGAACAAGCTGACCGCCCGGATGATGGATAAGCGACATGTGGATATAAGTATCAAGACATTTGTCAAAAGCCTTGTCAATATTCTGCTGACAGTTCTTCTGATTATTTCGGTTGTCGGTGCATTGGGAGTAGAGACTACTTCATTTGCTGCATTGTTGGCATCTGCCGGTGTGGCCATCGGTATGGCTTTGTCGGGTAATCTTCAGAACTTTGCAGGAGGGTTGGTCATCTTGTTGTTTAAACCCTATAAGGTGGGTGATTGGATTGAAAGCCAGAGTTTCTCGGGTACTGTGAGGGAGATACAAATATTCCATACTATTCTGACTACGGGAGATAACAAACTGGTTTATGTACCGAACGGTTCATTGAGCAGTGGTGTGGTGACGAATTATAATACGCAGGAAACCCGCCGTGTGGAATGGGTATTCAGTGTGGATTACGGTGAGGATTATGACAAAGTGGAACGTGTGATACGTGAAGTCTTGGCAGCCGATAGCCGGGTATTGAATACTCCGGAGCCTTTTATTGCCCTTCATGCATTGGATGCAAGCAGTGTGAACGTGATTGTTCGCGTATGGGTAAAGACCGGGGATTACTGGGGTGTTTATTTTGATACGAATAAGGCTATTTATAATACTTTCAACGAAAAAGGTATCAACTTCCCGTTCCCGCAACTTACGGTTCATCAGGGAAATTAAATTTGTTGTATATATAAAAGACGGAGCCACGGCAGGTGCTATAACCTCCGTGGCTCCATCTTTTTGAAAATAAATAAGGGGGGGAGCCCTTCTTTATGACAACTTATATTTTCTGTTTTAGGACGTTAGCACACGCCGAACTCTTCTTCTATCTCTTCTGTCGCATCTGTTATGCCCAGAAGTTGGTTCATCTTTTTTCTTTTTTCCAAGTCTGTAAAATAAGTCTCCACCACTTTGTAGAGGTCGAAACAAGAGGTAGACCCGGCTGCCATATCAAGAGACTCTACCATCTTTTCTACTGCTTGATGGATTTTAGCTTTATCAATCAGATGCAGCTCATTACTGTGAATTAGATATTTTTCCATAACCTCAATGTTTTTATTGTTTATGCTATTATAACATACCGGGTATGGAGAAAGTTCAGTTTCCGGAGCTTTTGGGTATATACGGACTTTTTGTAAAATCATTTATGACTTCGTAACGATCGGTTTACTTAATCATTACAAGATAAAGTCTCTCTTTAAACAAAGTTATCAACAGGATAATTTATTGATATTCTGTCTGTTTGTTGGTTTTCTTGTTTGTTATTCACAACCCGGTTAACTGGGTTGTGAATAACAAGGATGAGTTGTTGATCTTTTATCTTTTGTGTATCTCAAATACCATATACATATCAGGAGTGATACGATTGTTGAGAGCGGGGGTGCAAATCCCATGATAAACAGTGAGGAACTGTCTATTTGGCTGAACCAGTATGAAAGCGGAATACGAAACAGGAAAGTCGCTATCAAACTGTGTATCATTGGAAACAGTGAGTTGCCTTGCCCGCTGAAATAAGAATTGATACAGAACACAAAGCTGACGATGACACAGTCGATGCTGTATCCTTTCAAATATTCTGCTGCCATCGATATTACCGCAGGGTCTTTGGAGAAAAAGGCCGTAAGTGTTTCCGGCAAGAATTGCGAGTACAGGCAGACCGTAACTCCGAAAATGAGAGCGAGCCCGATGCCGGAAAGAAGGCATTGGTTCATTCTCCGTATGAGTCCGGCACCATAATTTTGTGCCGTCATTGTGGCTACGGCAGAGGATATGGCCATTGGGGGCAACATGGCAAAAACAATAATTTTCTCGACAACACCCAAAGAAGCTGATGCGATGACTCCCATCTGGTTCACAATAACAGTGATTATCAGAAAGGAGACATTGATCAGTGCATCTTGTAATGCAATAGGGGCACCTAACGCCAGGATTCGTTTGGATAGGACACCGTTCAATCGGATGTCGCGGCGTGTAAATTCGAAATGGAAACCTTTCCGGTGAAGGAAACAGAGTGCGGTGGCAAAACTGACCCCTTGTGCCGTCACGGTGGCAATTGCTGCTCCGGTGGCTCCGAGATGGAAATACCCGACTAATATAAAATCGAGAACGATGTTGATGATACATGCTAACGCTATGAAGTAAAGGGGCGTTTTTGAATCGCCCAATCCACGCAGGATACCGCATACCACATTGTATCCTATAATGAACAGTATTCCGGTGGAGCACACTAAGATATAACTTTTAGTGTCGGACATCGCTTCTGTCGGGGTATGCATCCATTCTGCTATCTGACTGTGAAGAAGTATCATGAGCAGGGTCAGTATGATACCGGTAATTGAAAACAGCCAGATGGAGGATCCGATGGTTGAAGCCACTTTCCGGTTATCTTTGGCACCGGTTGCTATGGCAATCAGTACGGTAGTACCTGTTGTGATGCCGAGGATGATACCTGTAATGGTTTGCATCACCTGGCTGCCGATCGCTACGGCTGCTACTCCTGCCGAATCGTCATATTGTCCTACAACAAAAAGGTCTGCTCCTCCATAGAGTGCCTGGAGGATATTGGCTACTAAGAAAGGTACTGCAAATTGCAGCAATACCTTTGGAACGCTTCCTTGTGTCAGATTTAACTCTTTCATCAATCTTACTCTTTCTTATGTGTGAATTGTCTATACCAAACTATGATCTCTTCCCGTGTCCGTATCCATCTGTCGTGTGTCCACAACCAGTAGGAGGGAGCTTTATTGATAGTACATTCCAATTTGCGCATGAATAAGTCGGTGACTTCATAATCGGCATGTTGTTGTATATCATTTACCATACGGCTGATTGTGCATCGGTAGTATCCTCTCCGGGTACGTTCCATCTCTGCGTAAAAGATGAGTGCATCCACATGTTTACCCATCTGCTCGGCACCGGTGAATACCGGTGTTTCCCATTGGAAGAAATAGCTCCAATGATATTTTCCACTCCACAGGGGTGCCTGGTCGGATACAAAGGCGATTATTGCCTTCCGGGAATTCTCTTCCAACTCGATGATCCGGCGGATCGTATCTTTTATAGCGATGCTTTTTCCACCTAACCGATTTCGTAGTTTCAAAAGGATTCTGTCAAAAATCTTATTCTTTAACGGATAATAGATATAGCCATTGACCATTTTTGAGTTATGTTCTTGTACTTTAGTGGCTAACAGTGACAGCCATTCCCAATTGCCGTAATGTCCCATGTAGAGGAAAGCGAAATTTTTGTTTTCATTTTCTAATTCACTTACCATTTCGGGCAATCCTTCAAAAGCCATACGTTTGTTTATTCCTTTCTCTGTGATGGAGCATAGCTTGATCGTTTCGATGAACTGGTCACACAAAAAGGCATAGAATTTCTTTTCTATGGCGAGAATCTCATTTTCTCCTTTTTGGGGAAAAGAGATGCGGAGGTTGTTACGGACTACTTTTCTTTTATATTTAATAATGTGATAAAGCAGAACATAAAACAGGTCTGATATCCGGTATAATACCCAGAAGGGCAGTAGGGATACCATGTAGCAAACGGAGTATGCGATAAAGTATAGGATAGTCATAGCACATTATTTAGATCGTTATACATGAGGACGTATAGAAGCTTGGAATGAACTTGATAGTCATTGCTTTTACAAAGGCAAAGCTTGGCTTCGCAGGTGTTGTACTGTTACTGGTTACCTTTTTCATCTCTTTAAATATTTAATTTTCAGTTTACTCTATACCGTTCTGTCTTATTCTAAAAAAATGATGCCGGATAAGACGAATGATTTTCCACCATTCATCTTATCCGGCACTATGACTATTGTGATAATGCCCTCCGATGAGGAATTATATGTCTGTCTTTATTTTTGCGGTGCAAAGTTGGGCATTGTTTTCGTGACAACCAAATTCCGGAATGTCTTTTTTAAAGGAACTAAATTTTTCTACTTTTATCGTTAGATTTTGCCGGAATAAAAAAGGTTCTTATCTTTGTGACAGTTAAAAAAGTTTGGATGTTTAAATTTAAGAAGGATTCCGTGAAGTAAATAACCTTTGTGCTTTCTGCTTAAGGTTATCCGTTATTTGACTCAGGCATGTTCTTGTCAGAGTTATTTTCATATTTATATATCAATTAATCAGCAATAACCCTACGTGGGTATTGTCCTTTATTTTTTTAATTATAAAATTAAAACATCATGAGTAACGAAAATAAATCAATTCACGAATTCGACTTTAATTTAATCTGTGAATATTTTGCCAGTGTCGAACGGCAGGGACCCGGTAGCCGGGAGGTGACTCTCAAGGCTCTTAGCTTTATTGATAATCTGAATGAGCATTCTCGTATTGCCGATCTTGGCTGTGGTACCGGCTGGCAAACCATCCTGTTGGGTGAGCATGTTCCGGGAGAGATTTTTGGTCTGGATTTGTTTCCCGATTTTATTGATATTTTGAATCGCAATGCAGGGTTGCATCATTTGCAAAATCGGATAAAAGGTATTGTCGGGTCAATGGACGATCTGCCATTTGAAAAAGAGACGTTGGATTTAATCTGGTCGGAAGGGGCAATCTACAATATCGGTTTTCAGCGTGGACTGAATGAATGGCGGGAATATTTGAAGAAAGGTGGTTACGTAGCTGTTTCGGAAGTTTCATGGTTTACCGACTGGCGTCCTGCGGAAATTAACGACTTTTGGATGGATGCCTATCCCGAGATTGATACTATTCCCAATAAGGCCGGTCAGATGCAAAAAGCCGGTTATGTTCCTGTTGCCAGTTTTATTTTACCGGAAAACTGCTGGATAGAACATTTTTATGCTCCTCAAGTGGAAGCACAAGAAATATTCTTAAGGAGATACGCCGGTAATAAGGTTGCTGAAGATTTTATTGCTAATCAGCGGTATGAAACTCAATTGTATTATAAATACAAGGAGTTTTATGGGTATGTGTTTTACATTGGGAAGAAGATATAGCCAATACTGATGGAGAAGTATTTAAAATTGATTTCTTAGAGGAAGAAGGTGTGTTAAAAGGGGAGTTTTTAAACATCCCCTTTTTGATTATCTTCTATTGTTTTTTCTATTTTAATTATTCTGATTCGGCAATAATCTCGAATATTTCTGTCGCTCCCTCTATGCTGATTTTTGCTACATCTTTGCCGGATAACTCAATCTTGGCATAAGGAGAGTCGATTGATGTTTCTGACACGAGTTTTCCTTTTATATCAAACTGTTTACATTTCAGTGGCATCGGAAGTTCGTTCATTAGCAGAGTATATGCTTTCGTGCCTTTTGCTACTTCGAATTCCAGGCAATCTTGGTCCTTGGATTTGAATGATGTACCTAAGTTCTTATCAAATGCATAAAGTGCCTGTTCTGGATTTTCTGTTTGCAACTTGAATCTTAAATCCTCTATGTGAAGTGGATTTACCTCAAACGAGCGGATGGAAGCATAGTTTGTGCGTTTGGAATCCAATCTTCTCAACCGGACATAACGGGCTTTTACAGCTTCTCCTTGCCATTGGATAATGTATTGTTGTTTTAACTCTTCTGTCAAAGGCTTCCAAATCTTTCCGTCTTCTGAATATTCTAATATGGCGTGGTCGAAATAATCGACATCATCCACTGAATTTCTTCCTTGGAGAATGGATATCTCAGATACATCACGGATGGTTCTTAAATCGACACCAATCCAGTCTCCGGCTTTTTGAGCCATACCGGAAGTATAATAAGTAGTGGTGTCTCTGTCAAGCATCAATTTGGTCTGGATTGTACCGGAATTTGCGAACGAACCGATACCTTTGTAATCCATCGGAATCTCACCGCTCAGTTTTTTCAGGAATCCATGTGCCATATCGTCCATCGTATTTTCGTAAAAAGGTTGTAGCTTCATAGTGCCTGACTTATGAGCGTCGTAGTTCTTACGTTCCTCTTTCGTCATTAGGTTTTGTACGAATTTACTCCAGAAGAGTGCGTCATCCTGCTTGGAACGATAGATACGTGCAAGTTCTATAGCCCGCTTTCCTCTCGTTCCCAATTTGCCGAATTCTGTCAACCACGGACGCAATTCTTTCAGTAAATTCTTGTTGGTACATCCTTTTTCCAGATTGGCGGGTACATTTTCTATCTTCTTGAATTCTTCTTCCAGGGCTTGTGCGGTTTCCTCCGTCCAATCAGTAAGTCGGAATGTTTTTGTTTCCCAAGATTCGTCACGGCGATAACCGGTTTCCGTATCACTTGAGTGGATGGCAAATCTCCGGTAGTCCTCTCTTGCTTGCGGTATTAGTTCGCTCAACCCTCTTTCCCAGTTGTCGATTGCATTGTAGGCTGCCATATTCCAAGTGTAGTCAGCTACACCATATAGTGCCAGTTTGGAAGCCTCGCCATGTTCCATTGGGTTACTGATGACTCCGCAAACATCTTTTTCTGTTAATGAGGTGTTTAGGCCATAAACCGGACCTTGCAGAAGAATATTGCGCACATAATCTGTCACCGGATAGTTCCACCAGAAATATGCCGGGCGCTTGATTCGTGAGTTTACAAATTCCAATGTCTCTTTTGTCAGGTCGCTACAGACTACATCGCCTGTCCAGAATACTTTTATTTCCGGATACAATGTTTTACCGTAAATGGCAAGACTTCCTTCCGGAGTCGGATTTGCCCAAAGTTTGGAATAATCAGTCGGGCATACCGTGAGTGGAGTGATATCACCTTTTACCTTCACAAAATCATCAGTCAACCTATTTAATAGTTCAGTCTGTTTCAACGGGTTAGTTCCTTCCCCTGAGATGTCATCGAAAAAAATAGCAAAGTGGTGTACGCCGAGATCGTACATCCCATTGAATTTGTTGATTAAGTTGTTATAATCTTCTTCATTCCATTTGATATCCTGTCCCGGGTGAATGGCCCACACGAAATCTACGCGGTTCCGGTTACAGGCCTCAATCAATTGCCGGATGTTTTTGGCTTCTTTCTCCGGATAGGGGAGACGCCAGTTAGGGCAACTGTGATAAGGATCGTCTTTTGGACCGTACAGATAAGTGTTCATCTTGAATTTTCCGTAGAAGTCTATTAAAGACATCCGTACTTCGTGTGACCATGGAGTGCCATAAAATCCTTCTACTACTCCACGATTAGGCAAGTCCGGATAATCGTTGATTTCCAGGTAGGGCAATTGTCCGTTTACGGTTGCCGGGCTTTCTGCTAATTGCCGTAAGGTTTGAATACCATAAAATGCACCTCTTTCATCATAACCGATAATGGAGATACCTTTAGAGCTGATAGTTAAGGCATAAGCTCCCGATACTTCTTTTACATTTTGTGTTGCCGCTACTTTCTTTCCAAAATCAATAGATAACTTTATACCTTTCTTATTAAGCGTAACAAACTCCAGATCTTTTGTGAATTTTTTCTGTTTGTCTTTCAATATGAATCCTTGGGAAATATTCAATTTACTATTTCCGTTAAATACCAGCTTTTGGGGAGTAGGATTAATGATTATTCCCCGGTGGTCTACTTTTTCCCCGGGCACTGCCAAAACATCTTGTTTTTCTGAACGTTGGGAAGACAGATCGAAATTAGTCTCTTGCGCCGATAGATTACCGCACATCAATATACATGCAATTCCTGCATACAGTGTGTTTTTGTGATTTACCATTTTCATGTAGTATATATTTAAAATCAAATTTCGTTTGAGCTTTATTGCCGTTGACTTTCTGTGGATAACTGAAAGTCTCTTAATTATAATACAATTGAGCGTTCCGGGATATGATAATAATTTTGTTTTTTTAGTATTTGCACTTAATTTATGCTATGATTAGCAGATGATGTGCAAATATATCGGATTTTCACTCTATTAAAAGTTGTCTTAAATCAAAATCTGAGTTGTTTTTATTACAAATTCCGGTCGGATATGTTTTTCTTGCTTGTATTGGTTGTTGTATCTTATGGATATTTAGTTCACTCCTCTACGAGAAACGACTCGGAACTCTACGAGAATCGATGTGTTTGTCTACGAGAATCGAGTCGATTCTCGTAGAGGAAATGGAGGTTTTTGTAATTTATTGATAATTAGTTGATTGTGTGGATCTTCGCGTGTCTTGTATTTTCAATATAAAAAACTTTCTTTTTATACTTTTTCTTTGACTGTACTTTAATCTGAAATCGAAACAGAACGTTTTTGTATTATGGAGAGAAGACGAGAATCCGGAATGGGGGAGTAAAGCCGTAGGGTAAGAAAAAAGCCCCTGAAATTCAGAGGCTTAATTTTATTTCAGTGATCCGCTTGGTTCATGAACCCTGCGGTATATTCTCCTATAAATCAATATCTTTGGAGTTATAAGCTTTGTACCTGTCACGTTTTAGTCCTAAAAAACTGTCCACTTCTGTCCAGTGCCTGTCTGCTTATATCTTGGGTTCAAAAGTATACATTCTTTTTAAAATACGCAAGTCTTTGATTATTAATATTTCAACTTAGGTGCAAGCTATATATACATATATATATGCTTGCACCTTGCACCTAAAATTCACTTGTCCTAGAAAAACTTTACAGATTATATTACTTTGTCCTATATAAGCTTGAC
>NZ_HF991044.1:0-2808 GCF_000432295.1 Bacteroides sp. CAG:189 | reverse complement strand
AAAGAGTGGGACGATGTGACCGTGACCCAAGTAAACAGGGAAGTAGCGCATACGCTTTCTATTCCTTATGGCAGTGAATCGGACATAGAGAATAATTTAATGGAAGCGTCTCCCTATTTCCTGTCATTGAACGGAGTCTGGAAGTTTAAATGGGTTCCGGATCCTTCCCAAAAACCTATTGATTTTTACGTTCCTTCCTATGATGTAAGTGGTTGGGATGACATAGAGGTTCCTTCTGTGTGGCAGATGTACGGGATTCGTCATAATAAGCCTTGGGACAAACCTCTCTATGTCAATACTGGTTATCCTTTTACTTACGATCCTGTAACTTATAGTGTGATGTCCGACCGTCCTTCTGATTGGACTTATAACAACCTTATGAAGAATCCTGTGGGTAGCTATCGCCGTGAGTTTGTTTTACCTTCCGGTTGGAGTGAGAGGACTGTCTATGTTCGTTTCAATGGTGTCGGACATGGATATTATTTGTGGGTTAACGGCCAGTATGTGGGTTATTCGGAAGACTCTTATCTTCCTTCTGAATTTGATATCACCCCTTATCTTCAGTCAGGGAAAAATGTGATTGCTGCACAAGTATATCGTTTTACCAGTGGCTCTTTTTTGGAATGTCAGGACTATTGGCGTTTCACAGGTATCCACCGCGATGTCTTCCTATGGTCAGCACCTAAGACTCAGATTCGCGATTATTTTTTCACAACGGATTTGGATGATACATATATGGATGCAAGGGTACGTGTTGAAATAGATTTGAGCGGTCCTGAATTGTCTCAAGGAAAGTTGGACGTCAGAATTATGGATAAGGGCCAGATTGTGGCGGAGATGATCAAGCCGGTTTCTTCAATCCACAAGTATGTATTATATATGGATGTAACCAACCCGAAAAAGTGGAATGCCGAAACTCCTTATTTGTACGATTTGGTTTTGACGTTGAAGGACGGTACCAAGACAGTCGATATCCGTGGCGGTAAAGTGGGATTCCGCGAAGTCGGTATCCGTAAAGACGGTGCTTTATTGATCAACGGGCAGCGGATGGTATTTCATGGTGTGAACCGGCATGACCATAGCGAGATCAATGGTCGTACGGTCTCCAGGGAAGAAATGGAAAATGATATTCGTCTGATGAAGAGGCTGAATATCAATGCAGTCCGCACTTCCCATTATCCTAATAATCCATATTTTTATGAGTTGTGCGATAAATATGGAATTTATGTATTGGCGGAGGCCAATGTGGAGTGCCATGGTAATATGGGTCTTTCCCATGTGGAACAGTTTAAGAAACCGATGGTCGAACGTTCCGAGAACCATGTGAAATGGTTACGGAATCATGTCTCTATTTTTATGTGGTCCTATGGCAATGAATCCGGAAACGGTACAAATTTCGAATCTGTGGAAAAGGCGATTAAGAGCTTGGATAATACTCGTTTGACTCATTACGAGGGTAATAGTCAGTGGAGTGATGTAACCAGTACGATGTATGCCGATTATGACCATATAAAGAATATAGGTGTAGAGCGGGAGAATCAATATAAGAGTGGTCAGACTCCCCGGCCGCATATTCAGTGTGAAAGTAGTCACGCTATGGGAAATTCTATGGGCAATGTCCGTGATTTGTTTGATTTGTATGAGCATTATCCGGCCTTGACAGGTGAGTTTATCTGGGACTGGAAAGATCAGGGTTTGAAAATGGATGTTCCGGGTAAAATTGGGGAAAGCTATTGGGCCTATGGTGGAGATTTTGGTGACAAACCGAATGACGGTAATTTCTGCACAAACGGGGTTGTTTTTTCAGATTATTCGATTTCTGCGAAATCATATAATACGAAGAAGATTTATCAGCCTGTTGACTTCTCATTAAAGGAAGACAATAAGACTTTTGTCTTGAAAAATAAGTTGGCTTTTAGCTCTATCGATTATTTGAATATTGCTTATTCGGTCTTGGAAGATGGCAAAGTGATTAAAACGGGAACAATCGGTGATATGGCCATTCCTGCCGGTGGAACGATGGAAGTGGTTATCGATGCTCTTCCCGTGGATATAAGGGAGGATGCCGACTATTTTATCCGTTTCAGTGCCACTCAAAAATCAGCTACTTGGTGGGCAGAAGCGGGCTATGAGGTTGCTTCCGAACAGATTCAATTAAGAAATGCCCGGAAATCTCCTTACCGTGTGCCAGAGAAAGGAAATCTGACCGTAGAACGGACAGCGAAGGCCATAACGGTGACGGGTTCCTGTTTTAAAGCAATCTTTTCCGTAACTGAAGGTACCTTGGAAAGTTATGTTTTGAATGGTAAGTCAATCATTTGTGAGCCTCTGAAATTGAATGTATTTCGCGTACCTACTGATAATGATAAGACCCATTCTGCAGATTGGGATAATATGGGTTTGAGAAATTTGAAGGTGAAGGCCGGCACATGGGATGTGAAAGAGTCTGTGTCCAAAAATTTGGTTGATTTGAGCGTTACAAATGTGTATACTGCTACACTCCCTTATTCTTTTACGACCCAGTTTTCCTTTAAAGTAATGGATGACGGTACTATTTTCGTCAGCTCGGTGATCGACCCGGCTATAAAAAATGTCATTCTCCCCAAAATCGGTTATGTATTGGAGATGCCTGAAGGTTTTGAGAACTTTACATGGTTTGGACGTGGTCCATGGGATAGTTATGCGGACCGTAAGGAAGCTTGCTTTGAAGGTGTATACAACAGTACTGTTGCCGAACAATGGACCGGCTATGTTTTACCACAGGAGATGGGCAATAAGGAGGAGGTTCGCTGGATGGGTATTACGGAT
>NZ_HF991043.1:283-506 GCF_000432295.1 Bacteroides sp. CAG:189 | reverse complement strand
TACTCCTATTCCCGGCACTGACGCTCCAAAGAAATACTAATACTAATAATTAATAACATGAGTTTGAAAATCGTAGTATTGGCTAAACAAGTTCCCGACACACGTAATGTTGGGAAAGATGCCATGAAAGCCGACGGAACTATTAACCGTGCGGCACTCCCCGCCATCTTCAACCCCGAAGACTTGAACGCTCTTGAGCAAGCCCTCCGACTGAAAGATGCAC
>NZ_HF991043.1:0-165 GCF_000432295.1 Bacteroides sp. CAG:189 | reverse complement strand
TATCTGTTGACCGACCGTGCTTTTGCAGGTGCAGATACCCTTGCCACTTCGTACGCTCTTGCTACTGCCATCAGGAAGATAGGCGAGTATGACATCATCATCGGCGGACGTCAGGCTATCGACGGTGACACGGCTCAAGTGGGTCCGCAAGTTGCTGAAAAGCTC
>NZ_HF991042.1:0-10104 GCF_000432295.1 Bacteroides sp. CAG:189 | reverse complement strand
AAAAGAAAATCCCTCAGGTTTTTACGTTGATCCTATGTTCTTCTGTCCGGCACAAGAAGTACAAGGGGAGGATACAAAAAAACCGTTGTATTTATTTGAAATACAACGGATTCTTTAAACTTATCAAATTACCTGTACACCCTCAGGGATTCGAACCCTGGACCCACTGATTAAGAGTCAGTTGCTCTACCAACTGAGCTAAGAGTGCTTATCTTTTCTTTTGCGGTTGCAAAGGTAGATTTTTTATTTTATTTAGCCAAACAAAAGAGAAACTTTTTAGTCACTTTTTGCAGGCTTTATTCGAACTCATATAGTTCGGACGGCGTACTCCGCTTTAACGCAAGCAGTTGCACATCCTTCCCTACAATGATACCTTTATTCTTTAATTTCCATTCCACTGTTTTATATGCCAATTCCGGATGGTTATTGTCTTTGCTGAGATGGCAAAGCCATATATAATGTAAATGTTCAGTGAAATTCTCAGCAAGAAACTCGGCTGTTGCCAGATTGCTCATATGCCCCGTATTACTTGATATGCGTTCTTTCAGATATTGGGGATAAGATCCCATTTTCAGCATCTCGTCATCATAGTTGGCTTCAAGAATCAGATAGTTAGCTTTCCGGATGTATTTGGCGGCAGTAGGGGTTATCTCTCCAAGGTCAGTCAAAAAAGAGAACACCTTCCCGTCTATTTCAATGCAATAGCCCACATTGTCCGTCCCGTCATGCGGAACCTCAAAAGACTCTATGTGAAAATCTTCCAGTTCCATCGGTTGTTCCTTTTCCAGATAGCGCACGGAAGAGTGCAGCTTCTCAGTCATACAATAACTCCTGTTGATTCCGGTATGAATACGGGCCGTTGTATAAACCGGAATATTCATCTTTTCACCCAAATGCCCCACGGCTTTGATATGATCGGCATGGTCATGAGTCACAAATACGGCACGTATCGACTCCATCGCTACATTGATATCCCTTAGTGTTTTCTTTATCGTTCGTATTCCAATACCGGCATCAATTAATATTCCATATGTATCAGTACCCAGATAGTAACAGTTTCCGCTACTGCCACTTGCCAGGCTTATAAATCTTACTTTCATGTTTTATCCTCTTCTTTAAAATGCAAATTGCCGTCAACTTTTGTGGCAAAGTGACGGCAAATATACATAAAAAAGAAGATAATTAGCTTTATGCTTTCTTCTTTTTGTCGATGGATTGGGTGATTTTAGCGAAAATAAGAAGTGCGATAGCAGCTACCAATCCGATACCTGCAAAATAATACCAGATATAATGAGCATTCACACTGGCAGCCTCCCATGCTTCACGAGACTCAAACAAAACAGGATCCGGACAATATTTAGTCAACAGCACACCTGCCAGCCCAAAACCGAAAATAGAGGAGAGAAAAGAGTGCAGATGACTAAATCCCAAGTACATACCCTCTTCCCCCTTAGGCGCCTGCAACGAAAAATACTCAAGGTATCTCGGAGAGATAAAACACTCTGCCAATGCCTGTATCACAATACCGGCTATCATCATCAAGGTAATATTGCTCATACCGGAAATGACATCATTGCCAAGCAGATTGCCCAATGCCATCAATAATGCCGAAATCGGAATGAGGAACATACCGATATTCATAGAAGTGATAGCCGTACGTTTAGCCATCCAACGGGTGATAAATCCAACACAACAGACTACGACAAAAGGGTTCACATTGGCAATCCAACCCGGTTTTGCCGTTTCACCGGCCATACGGATAACATACTTCGGCATTGTAGCATACAATTGCTGCTGCACCATCCAGAATCCGGTTATAATAAGGATCAAGATAAGCAGGCGCCAGTTAGTGATAATCCGCAAAAAACCTTGCCCGATCTCACGCATGCTTTTTCCTTCTCCCGCCGTATGTGTCGATTTATAAAAAAGGATTACCGCCAGAAGAGCCAAAATGGTCATTGCACCCGAAAAATAATTAATATAGATATATGCTTGCTCTCCAATCAGATTCCTTAGCGGGTCAATAATAGTCTTACCGGTGAAAGCGCCGATATTTACCATCATATAGAAAATGGAATATCCGCGTGCACGTGTAGCTTCGGTTGTCTCTTTGGCAACAGAAGCCGATATGATGGATTTAATAAAAGAACCACCGATCATTAAGATCGTCAGAATAGGCACAATCATCCATCGCGCATTACTATCCGGCAAACCGGAAAAACGTGTCACCTCGCCATAAGTCACCAGCCCGGCCGATTCAAGAAGAGTAGGCAATGTACCTAACCCTAAATATCCGATGGAAAGAAGCGAAAAGGCAATGATCATCGACTGGCGGAAACCTATCTTATCGGCATAAGCTCCCGAAAAAATAGGAAGCAAATACAACCCGCCGGAAAAAAGACCGGATATCATACTTGCTTCTAAATCATTGAATCCTAAAATACTGGACAAATAGATCGTGAGAACGATAAACACGGCATAGTAAGCCATGCGTTCAAACAGTTCGACTGTGTTGCTGACCCAGAAAGCTCTTGTGAACCCTTTGGCAGCACTTTTAGGGGAATTGTTCATGTAGATTTTTTATATTTAATGTGTTAATTCAGTGCAAAGATATATTTTTTTCAGCTATTTGTCTGTATATTTGTCCGCTATAACACCAAAGAAATGATAAAATGAAAATAGCTGTAGACTTTGACGGAACAATTGTAGAACATCGTTATCCACAAATCGGTAAAGAAATTCCTTTTGCCATCGATACTTTAAAAATGCTGCAACAAGAGGGACATTGGCTGATATTGTGGAGCGTACGCGAAGGAAAACTGTTAGAAGAAGCCGTAGAATGGTGCAAAGCACGGGGACTCGAGTTTTATGCAGTCAATAGCGATTATCCGGAAGACGACGCTCCCAAAGGTGACCGCTCCCGTAAGTTGAATGCGGAAATGTTTATAGATGACCGCAACTTGGGAGGTCTTCCCGATTGGGGAGTAATTTATCAAATGATAAAGGGAAATAAGACCTTTGCCGAAATACACAAACAAGAACCGGTCAAGAAGAAAAGAAAATGGTTTTAACATAAAAAAGAAATACCGCAAGAGACTTCTAATCCTACTTGCGGTATTTTTTTACTATCTATACGGGCATGTTTGTCTTGCCTGTATTATTTTTAGAACTGAAAGAAGTTTTTCGCATTATTATAGCTGATATCTTCAATCATCTGATTAACACGTTCCATTTCGGAAACCGGAATTTCACCATTTTCTACATCACGGCCTACCAGATTACACAACGTACGACGGAAATACTCATGACGCGGATAGGAGAGGAAAGAACGCGAGTCTGTCAACATACCTACAAAACGGCTCAGTAAACCCAATACAGAAAGAGCATAGATTACATAATGTACGGCGGAAATATTCATGACGCGGATAGGAGAGGAATGAACGAGAGTCCGTCAACATACCTACAAAACGGCTCAGCAGACCCAGTACGGAAAGAGCATTCATCTGTTTCTCCATACCGTCTTTCTGATCGAGGAACCACCAGCCCGAACCGAACTGGATTTTTCCGGCTACCGTACCATCCTGGAAGTTACCTAACATCGTTGCAATGACCTCATTTGCACATGGATTCAAATTATAAAGGATAGTCTTTGTCAATTTTCCATTCGAATTCAATCGGTCGAGGAACTTAGACATTGCTTTTGCCGTAGTAAATTCACCGATTGAGTCGAAGCCCGTATCCGGACCAAGAAGCTTAAACATCTTGCTGTTATTATTACGGATAGCACCATAATGGAACTGCTGAGTCCAACCTTTTTCCCAATCCATCTCACCGAATACGACAAGCATAGCCGATTTGAATTTCAGAATTTCTTCTTTGGTCAATTCGGCACCGCCATACACCTTATTAAATATAGCTTTGATTTCTGCATCTGTATAATCTTCTGCATAAAACTCTTCAATACCATGATCGGATAATTTACATCCTTGTTCGGCAAAGAAGTCGTGGCGTTTGCGCAAAGCAGCCACCATATCATCAAATCCGGAAATGGTGACGCCGCTAACTTCCGATAGTTTTTCCATATAGGCACGGAAATCAGCAGGAACCTCTACTGCCATTGCCTTATCCGGACGCCATGTGGGAAGCATCTTTATCTCGAATCCGCTTTCACGAGTCTTTATATGGTATTCCAATGAATCAACAGGATCATCAGTAGTACAAACCACTTCTACATGATAACGACGCATCATGCCACGAGCGGAATACTCCGGTAAAGCCAACTTCTCGTTACACTCATCATAAATTTCACGGGCTGTCTTCGGATTCAGAATCTTATCAATGCCAAACGCTGTTTTAAGTTCAAGATGAGTCCAGTGATACAACGGATTACGGAATGTGTAAGGAACAGTCTCTGCCCATTTTTCAAATTTCTCCCAATCAGTAGTATCCTTACCTGTACAATAACGTTCGTCTACACCATTGGTACGCATTGCACGCCATTTATAATGGTCGCCGCCCAACCAGATTTCAGTCAGTGATTTAAACTGATAATCATCAGCAACCATTTGAGGAATTAAGTGGCAATGGTAATCAATAATTGGCATCTTAGCCGCATGTTCGTGATACAACTTCTGTGCAGTTTCTGTTTGCAACAAGAAGTTCTCGTCCATAAAGTTCTTCATTCTACTGTGTTTTAAATATAAAAAATAATTACTTCCTATATCGTAACCTATATAGTATTGATTGTAAAGCTAATAGGCTTGATTTTTGTTTTAGTTTTATTAACCGTTATCGAACACAAAAGTAGAAAAATTACTTGTAGAAACAAAATAATTCGTATATTTGCAGCGAATATTTATAATATTTAAGTTTTAGAGCTATGGAAGACCAGAACTACACCATTAAAGATATAGCCCGTATGGCAGGAGTTTCTGCCGGTACAGTAGACAGAGTATTGCATAATCGCGGGGATGTTTCCGAGAAAAGCAAAGAGAAGGTACAAAAGGTGCTTGATGAAATCAATTATCAGCCCAACGTATTTGCCATCGGACTGGCCGCCAAAAAGAAGTATGTAATTACCTGCATGATACCTCATTATAATGAACATGATTATTGGCATTCCGTAGCAACTGGTATCGAACGCGCCCGACAGGAGCTACGCCCTTTCAATGTGAGCGTCGACTACCTGTATTACACACATGGAGATCGCAGTTCTTATCAGGAAGCATGCAAAACAATAGAGAACAGTGATACAGATGCACTGCTGCTTGCCCCTAACTTCAGAGAAGACACCCTCCCCATGCTTGAGTATTTAAAAAAGAAGAAAATACCTTTTGCATTTATCGACTTTGACATACAAGAAGCCAAACCACTGATATATATCGGACAAGATTCCTATAAAAGCGGATATATCGCTGCCAAAATATTAATGCGAAACTATTCGGAAGGGCAGGAGATAGCCTTATTCTTAAACAACAATAAAGAAAATCCGGCAGAAATACAGATGCAACGCCGCCTGGAAGGTTTCATGAGTTATTTGGCCGAAGAACATAGAGATACGATAACCTACGATGTGATACTCAATAAAGAGAATCCGGAGCAGAATGACGAAATACTGGATGTCTTTTTTTCGGAACATCCCAAAGCAACATTGGGAGGAGCCTTCAATTCCCGGGTTTATCAGGTAGGAAATTATCTGCACAAAAAAGGTAAAAGAATGAAAGGTTTGATAGGATACGACCTTTTGAAGGACAATGTGGAACTGCTAAAGTCGGGAGAAGTCACTTATCTGCTCGGACAACGCCCTGGTTTACAAGGCTATTGCGGCGTAAAAACACTATGTGACGATATCGTATTTAAAAGACCGGTCGAACCACTGAAATATATGCCGATCGATATTCTCTTAAAAGAAAACATTGATTTCTACTTTGAGTTTGAATAACATAACATATTAATTTTATAATTTCAATTAACATGAAAGCATTAAACAAAGAAACAGCTCCTAAGGCCCAACGCCCGGAACGTATTATCCAATTTGGTGAAGGCAATTTTTTACGTGCATTCGTAGACTGGATTATCTACAACATGAATGAAAAAACCGATTTCAATAGTAGCGTAGTAGTAGTTCAACCTATCGACAAAGGTATGGTAGACATGCTAAATGCACAGGACGATCTTTATCATGTAAACCTGCAAGGCTTGGATAAAGGCGAAGTCGTAAACAGCCTGACAATGATCGATGTCATCAGCCGTGCTTTAAATCCTTATACGCAAAATGCCGAATTTATGAAGTTGGCAGAACAACCGGAAATGCGCTTTGTTATTTCTAATACCACCGAAGCCGGTATCGCTTTCGATCCATCTTGCAAATTGGACGATGCACCCGCCTCTTCTTATCCGGGCAAATTGACCCAACTGCTATATCATCGTTTTAAAACATTCAACGGAGACAAGAGCAAAGGTCTGATCATTTTTCCATGCGAACTTATTTTCCTTAACGGCCATAAATTAAAAGAGACAATCTATCAGTATATCGAGTTATGGAACCTCGGAGAGGAATTTAAAACATGGTTTGAAGAAGCTTGCGGCGTATATGCAACATTGGTAGACCGTATTGTTCCGGGATTCCCCCGTAAAGACATCGATGCAATCAAAGAAAAACTGCAATACGACGACAACCTGGTTGTTCAGGCTGAAATATTCCATTTGTGGGTAATTGAAGCACCGCAAGAAATTGCGAAAGAATTCCCTGCTGACAAAGCGGGATTAAACGTACTGTTCGTTCCGTCCGAAGCACCTTACCACGAACGCAAAGTGACATTGTTGAACGGTCCGCACACGGTGTTGTCTCCCGTAGCTTACTTGTCGGGAATCAATATCGTACGAGATGCCTGCCAACACGAAGTGGTAGGCCAATACATCCACAAAGTGATGTTCGACGAGTTGATGGAAACCCTCAATCTGCCGAAAGATGAACTGGACAAATTCGCCCATGACGTATTGGAACGCTTCAATAATCCGTTTGTAGATCACGCCGTAACAAGCATTATGCTGAACTCATTCCCCAAGTATCAAACTCGTGACCTTCCGGGATTGAAAACTTACCTGGAACGTAAGGGTGAACTTCCCAAAGGATTGGTACTTGGACTGGCAGCTATCATTACTTATTACAAAGGCGGTGTTCGTGCCGATGGTGCTGAAATCGTACCAAATGATGCTCCGGAAATAATGAATCTATTGAAAGACTTATGGGCAACAGGTTGTACCCGAAAAGTTGCAGAAGGTGTACTGGGCGCAGAATTCATCTGGGGTGAAAACTTGAACAATATACCGGGATTGACTGATGCAGTGAAAACCGATCTTGATTCTATTCAAGAAAAAGGTATGTTGGAAACAGTAAAAAGCATTCTCTAAACAACCGAGAATGCATAAAAGTCCGCCTTATCTTTTAAGTATTGTCTATAAAAAGAAACCGGTCTCAATTAAACAAAAAAAGAGCAGTCTTTTCACTATGGGAGCTGCTCTTTCTCACTTAATCATAGAGACTGTTTAAATTTTCCTTTAAAAAGTTTTATCAGTTTATTTTAAATTTATTCTCAATCTGCTTTTCTGTTTTCACCGTCAGAATAACCTGCTATCCTCCTAAAAACAAAAAAACATCCTCAAAAATAGCCTTCAAAATAATGCAGAGCGTAATTTAAACAAATTCTAAAAAATCAATCGATTGTAAGGTCTTCAATAACTTCTTTCGACTGTTGGTTCACATCTTTTTCAACTCTCGGAGAAGACAATACCCAATAGCCTAACAACAACACTGCTATGATAATGGCAATAATAATCCATGTTCTGTTTTTCTCTTTCATTTTCGTTAGGGTTTAGTGATTTTATATGCCAAAGAACAAACAGGAACCAAGTTTGTTCAAACACAATACATCAGCCATCATCACATACCAGATAATTTTATCGATGTCAATAGGTAAAAAATTAAATTGCTAAATCGATAAGTATAAACCAAACGCTTCTTTTTCCAAACGCTTCTTTAAACTTCGGAGAAAAAAAGAAAGGTTAATCATATACGAGATAATCATATATATATCAACCATATACATCATCAATATCAAAGATAAAAAGAGCCGTATTTCCTTTGTACAAGAAATTAATATTAACACCATGTTAAATACAATCTTTTGCCGGCAAGAATACGCTTCTTTACAGACAAAGAATAAATGTTTTGCAAGAAAAGAAATAATATGCAAGAAACGGGATTAACAATGTTAAAATCAGAACGATGTTCATTCTGATTCTGCCGCTCTAAGTATAAAAGTAGTAGCGCCGATAGTCACAATAGCCCCATCTTCTATACGGATACGATCTTTATCACCCAAAACCTCATTCATCAGGAAAGTACCTGTAAGACTGGGAGCGTCCCGAAGAGTATAGACCAACTTTCCTAATTTATCCCGCTTCACATTAATAACGCAATGACGACGATCCATGCTCATATCACCGGTTTCAATCGGCATATTTATAACTGTACCGACACAGCGGCGTCCAATTACATTATCTCCTTCTTGCAAAGGCAATATCTGCTTGAATCCAAATACATTTTCAATAACAACAATACATCCAAACTCACCCTTACAAGCATCCTCGTTCAATACTTCTTCTTTCTGGGAGGCTTTCACCTTACTTTTCCCTAAACGGATACTAAACTGCTTACCACAATGCTCACAAACAAAAACCAAAGATTGACCTTCGGTATATTTCGTTTCATCAAAAGACAGATAATTCTCACATTTAGGACAACGAACTCGTTTCATATTTTATAATAGGGAAATAGGGGAATCATATTTATTTAGCCAACATCCATGCCGTTTTATAAGCTTCATTCTCTCTTATTTTCAGAAGTTGCTTCATAGCTTCCTCACGAGTAGCATACGACATGATACTTACACGAACTTTACCATCACTATTCAAAACCTTAGCTTTAGGAAATCCTTTCGCCTTAAGCTGCTCAGCCATTATCTCCGCATCCTTTAAAGTAATACCTCCGGCTACGATTATGTGATAATTATCTTCCATCTGCTTCTCTGCTACAGGTTTAACAACCTTTACTTCTTTCACCACCAGAGGTTTCGTTGCCCTTTTTCCTGTTTCTTTTTCAGAAGAGGTAGCCCCATGCGATATCTTCGCCGTTGTCACACTTTTTTTCGTCTCTTGTTTCACCTCAACAGGAGTCATCACTACAGATCGGTTCTCGATTTTTTCAAATAAATCTATCGGAAGTAACCGGGCATAATTATCTTTTTCAACAGCCGTATTCTCTATTGGAGTAGAAAACGCAAAAAATAACGCAATTGCAGCTATCATAGCGACGGCATTACGCAAAACAGCGCGATTTATCCTAATTTCATATGGCTTTGTTCTCTCCTGAGCTGCCACAGGAATCAACACTTTCTCTTCCGGCTTATGCAAAACTGCCAACTCTTTCATCTCAAAAGAATCAAGTCCATATAAATAAGGTGTAGTAATTCTGTTCTCATAAGGAATAAATTCATAGGCACCATGAATCGTATACCTCAATTCTCCTACATTTACCAAGTCTACCTTTCCCTCTTTATGAAGCACCGCAATCAACTCCGCCACTTCTTCTTCTACTATCTTAGTAGCATCCGAAAAGTTCGTGTCATACACAGCCATATATGATTGTACCAACAATCCGTCATTCAACTTTAACTGCGGATTAAAACCGATGGTGCGAGTAGGAGGGAGGAAAGTGTTTCCTTCAACCCGCATTGCAGGGGTATAGTATGCTACAAAACCTCCAAATCCGGGAACGATTACGCAATCATTCTCTAATAACAAGACTTCTATGTGCTGTGCTAATTCAATCATGAGTACAAAATTAGGTGTTTTATTGGAGATATGCCAGAAATTCACATAATTTATTCAAAACACAAGTTAATCAATTTTATATGATTAAAATAATTAAAGTAAAAAATTATACTACGAATGCAATAAATTTATCAAGACTAAGTTTTAAATATAAAATAATACAAATTAGAGAAAAAAAGAATAGTATACCTTAATTCCGCAACACTTTGA
>NZ_HF991041.1:0-16336 GCF_000432295.1 Bacteroides sp. CAG:189 | reverse complement strand
CCAATTCTGTAAACTTTCTGTGAGGTTTTCTTTTAATTAACATACTTTTTTTGATTTATAAAGTGTCAACTTATTCAGTACACTTATAGTTTTTGTGCAGTGATAATATACTTAATATGTATGGAAAAGTGTTGTTCTTTGTATGGTATAAATGTAGCTTACTATCGTATTCTAAATTGTTTGAATACAAAACAATGCTTGTAACAAGATTGGTAAGAAGCTATTTGTTCAGATATATCCCATTGCCTTTTGTGTCCCTTTATTTTTTTATTTTCTATCTATATACTGATGGCTTTTGAATATTGTTGTTGCTTTCGATGTAGAAATAACCATCTCCTTATCTATTTCTTTCAGAAGTTACTAAAGTTTTATATAATATAGATGATTGGGTACATGGTGTGAAGAATGTAACAGAAGTACTGGGGACGTGAATGAACTAAAAAGGGACATAAATGTACACTTGTTTATTAATAGTTTTTTCGTATATTGTTTATTTGTTTGCACTTCGATAACTTTGCAATAAAATATTAATCGTTATTTTAAAATTTAATTATTATGAAAACAAAGTTACTATGTGCAAAGACAGCAATGTTTGCTCTGGCTTGTTTTTCTTCTATTGGTGTTTGGGGCCAAATTAAGATTACAGATGAAAATGGTTTAAAGGCTATTGCTGAGAATTTGAATGGTGATTATGTTCTTGAGAACAATATTACTTTATCAAAAGAATGGGAACCTATTGGAACAAACGATTCTCCATTTACGGGTACGATTGATGGTAAGGGGTTTACAATTTATGGATTAAAGATCAATCGTCCGGAACAAAATTCAGTTGGTTTTATTGGTACTGCTAAAATAGAGGATGTATCTTCTACAAAGGTAACAGTGAAAAATTTGCGTTTAGTAGGTGTGGAAATTTTTGGGCATCAAGATGTAGGTGCTGTTATTGGTAATTCATATGGTGCTAAAGTGAGTGAATGCTATACATCTGGGCTTGTTTATGGTTGGGATCACACTGGTGGTATTATTGGGGGGACTAAAAAGGTTGATGATGACGATAATATTATGACACAGGTTTCGAATTGTTATTCCAATGCAGCTGTGGTTAGTTCCAGTTATCAAGCGGGTGGTATTATCGGTGCAAGTATAAATTCAGTAGTCGATCGTTGTTATTTTAGTGGTGTTGCTGTGTGTCCCGAAGGACGTTCTGGAGGTATTGTAGCTCTTAATGACGGTAATAGTTTGACTATTACTAATTGTGTAACATTATCTTCTTATATAAAGGCTGGTAGTGGAGATGCTGGTGGTGCAAATGCTATTTTAGGTGCGGATAATCCCGCGGAAGACAGTAATGCTGTTAGTACAATCAGTAATAGTTATTCATGGAGCGGTTTGAAATTGTATGAAAATAATGTAGAAATAGCACGTTCTAACAATGCAAATGATTCTTATGATGGAGGATATCTTGATTTGGATGAATTGAAAACTGCACAATTTTGGCTTGGTGACGTTAACTTTGATGCTGGTATATGGACAATGGTAGAAAATACATATCCATCATTATCTAATGTTCAGGTTCCATTAGAGAATTATATCTACATACCTTCTTTCCCGGAGAGATGTTTGCCTGGTAAAACTTTTAATGCAGAAGCCATACCAGCTTCTGGTAGAACTATTACTTATACCAGCTCTAATCCCGAAATTGCCACAATCGATAGTAAGGGTAAAGTTTCTTTCTTGAAAGATGGTAAAACTACTTTGACTTTTGTAGACCAGGGTGATAATTATGTAAAAGGTTGCACAAAAACTTATGAGTTAGAGGTGAAAGGTGTTGCTTACACCATTATGGATGAGGAAGACTTGAGATGTGTTAAGTATGATTTGGCAGGTGATTTTAAGTTAGGTGCTGATATTTATTTGACAAAAGATTGGGAATTGATGGATGTTTTTACCGGTACATTAGATGGCCAGGGATATACAATCCATAATTTACGTTATATAAACGAAGAACAGGGGCGTGTAGGTCTGTTTGGTGAGGCAACGGGAGCTACTATAAAAAGAGTAGGTATTGCAGGTGCTTATCTTAATGGTAATGAAGATGTAGGTGCTATTGTTGGTTATGCAAATGGCTGTAATATCTCAGAATGTTTTGTAGATCAGGCTTCCTATATTGCAGGTCGTGACCATATTGGTTCAATTGTAGGTAAGGTAGAGAAAATGGAGGTAGAAGAAGAAGGTTCTGCTGAAAAAGTAATAACCGGAACTACGGTAAGTGACTGTTACTCTATGGCTAAAGTTTATTCGAGAGAATATCAGGCTGGTGGCGTTGTAGGAGTTGTGAATTACGGTACGGTAGAAAGATGTTATTTCTCAGGAAATATTCGGGCAACGAAAGGACGTGCCGGTGGTATTTTCTCTTTGGTTGATGCGGATGGTAAAGTATTTGTAGAGAATAATGTTTGTCTTGCCAGTGGTATTTATTGTAGTGAAGCTACATATTGTATTGGTGAGAACGGTCGTACATCAACTGCTACATTAACCAATAATTATGTTGATCACTATGCTTCTTATAAAGGAACGGATTTGTCATCTTCTGCTCCTTCCGATGTTTATGATAACGCTAGTAATAATGGTGAAAAATTAGAATCTGACGAAGTACTTTCTTCTGAATGGTACAAGGAGACGTTAGGCTGGGACTTTGATAATATATGGACCTTTATTGAAGGTGGTGAAGGTAATATGTATCCGATATTGAAATGTCAACAGTCCAAAGTTTTGACTCCTGTTATTTATGGTATACCTGAGCCGGCATTTTTAATTCAATTGGCTGACGGGAGTTCTTCTGAAAGTTTGAATTTAGAGAGAATTAAATCTACGTGTGGGCAGAAGTTGATTTTTAAAATTACAAAAGGTGAGGAATATATTTATATTGACGGTACTATCGTAGATTTTAGTGGTGCGAAAGAGGTTGACGGTGAAACGGTAGCTACTATATCTATAGCTCCAGAGGTTGAAATTACGGGTTTGAAACCGTTTGAAACTACTGCTTTTGATATTAATATGGTTGGGCAATCTCATGTTTTTCCTATTAACAATGTTGCAGATTTACTTGATGTCAACAATAAGTTGTTCGCAAGTTTTTGTTTGATGAATGATATTGATATGACAGGAGTTGAATTCGAAGGTTTCGGTTCTTTAGAATCGCCTTTCACCGGTAGCTTTGACGGTAATGGACATACTATTAAAAATCCGGTGGTTATTACCAATGATGATAATACTAAAGGATTCTTTAATGCAACTAAGGGGGCTAAAATAAAGAATTTGGGGATTTCTAATTTCTCTTTCAGTGGTTCTCAAGCCAATGGTAATAAGAGTACGGATTTAGGTGGTTTTGCCGGTTCTGCTAAAGAAACAACTTTTGATCAGTGTTATTTGACTGGTAAAGTTGTGGGACGTGACCATGTCGGTGGGTTTGTTGGTGGTAATTGTAGTAATGTTACTATTACTAATTCATTTGTAAATGCAGAAGTTTTTGCTTATAGCCAAGCCGGAGGTTTCTTTGGTGTTGCTGCAGGTAATGTAACAATGAAAAATTGTTATTTTGCCGGTAGTGTGAAATTGAATCCTTCTCACAGTTATGGCTGGGTTGGTGGATTTGTCGGTTTGGTTGACGCCGATTGTACAGTTACAATTGAAGATTGTGTTTCAATTGGTAATCTGCAGGGAAGTGTTGCATCAGGCTCATTTATTGGCGCCAATGGAGGCGATCAGAAGAATAACCCGCGTGGTATAATAAACTTTACAGGAAATGTATTTAATTTTGATGCTGAAAGATTCTTGATGGATGGTAAAATATCTGAGAACGATTGGGAAAGTCAAGGTTATGTTACTAAAGAAGGTGGTGTGGTAGAAAGTCCGATAGAGCATTACGCTACTCCTGTGGAGGATAATGAATTCTTGACACAAATTCCTTATAATGATGCAAAATTCGATTTTGAAAATATCTGGACGATTGACGAAGAAGTAAGTTATCCTACATTAAAGAATGTAGCATATATTCCTGCTCCCCCCGTTGGTATTGAACAAGTTGTCGATCAGAATGAGAATACATATATTGTGTATACTTCAGATAATGCTATTTTTGTTTCTGGTATGAAAAATACTGCTAAGATAGCTCTATATAATATTAACGGACAATTAGTTTCCAATGTTATTACTTCAGGAGAAAATATAGAACTCCCAATCATGGGAAAAGGATTCTATATTGTTCGTATTGTGGAAGACGAAATGACTACAACTGTAAAAGTTGTTGTTAAATAATGAACTGGTAATTTTTATATTGCAAGAAGTATGGTTTTTATTTTGAAAAAAGTGTGGGGCAAAAAGAATCCTGCCGCCATAAACTTTCGCATTTTAAAAAAACTTTGTTGACTAAAGTTGAAAAACATGATACTCCTCTTTTGTATAGATTGTTAGTACTTCTCAGTTTTCAATAATAAGATAAATTGATCTCATTTAGGAAAAATAAACTTCAAATAGATTTAGTAAAAAACTTATGAATTCAAATGGATTTATTGCATTAGGAAGAGGAATTATGTGCCTTTTCTTATTAACTGTCTCACTGATGGTGCAGGCGGCAAATCCTGTAAAAGTAACCGGGCGTGTGACGGATACAACAGGTGAACTAATGATTGGCGTAACCATTCAGGAAAAGGGTACCTCTAATGGAACTATCACAGATATGAATGGTACATATAATCTTACACTAACAACAAAAGATCCGATATTGGTGGTCAGTTATATTGGTTATCAAACTCAGGAAAAGAAAGTAAATGGAACGGTACTCGATATTACTTTGCAAGATGATGTAACAACGTTGGACGAGGTGCAAGTTGTTGGCTACGGTACCATGCGTAAAGTCTCAGTTGTAGGTGCTCAATCGACCTTAAAAATGGAACATATTAAGGCACCAGTAGCAAATATGAGTTCTATTTTAGCCGGTCGTATTTCTGGTTTGGTTGCTGTACAACGTACGGGTGTTCCTGGTCAGGATGATTCCGATATTTGGATTCGTGGTATCTCTTCCATGACGAATACAAATAAAGGGCCATTGATATTAGTGGATGGCATTGAACGTGATTTCAAACAGTTGGATCCGGAAGATATTGAATCGGTTACAGTTTTGAAAGATGCGGCTTCTACAGCTGTTTATGGAGTACGTGGTGGTAATGGTGTTATTCTTATTACGACTAAACCAGGAATAGTAAGTGAGCCTAAATTTTCAGTTGATTATTATGAAGGTTTTACTCGTTTGACACGCATTCCGGATTTGGTAGACGGTTATGAATATATGGATGCAGTAAATGAAGCCTATAATAATACATATGGTGCTCCTTATTATTCACAACAGTATATTGAAAATACTAAAATGGCAAATGGTTTGATTCCTAATACAAGCAATGATCGTACTGTTAATAAATATCTTTATCCGAATGTCGATTGGATGAAAGAACTTTATAAGAATTTCGGACGTAATCGTCGTGCAAACTTGAATGTTCGTGGTGGAGCTCCTAATGCTTCTTATTATATTTCACTTTCTTATTATGATGAATCCGGTTTGACAAAAACGGATCCTAAACAGCCATACAGTACAGAAATTTCTTATAACCGTTACAACTTTTTAACTAATATCAATTTAAAAGCTACTAAAAAAACAACAATGGATGTTGGCGTGAATGGTTGGTTTTCAAGTGGGAATTATCCTGCCGTTGATTTAAATGATATTTTCTCGAAAGCGATGATGATTAATCCGGTAATTTATCCGGTAGAGTATCCAGATGGGAGTAATCCAGGTTTTAGTCAGTATCAACGTGAATTTGATAGTCCCTATGTGACATTAACCCGCAGAGGTTACAAAACAGAATATAAGACACAGATTAATTCTAATCTGAAAGTAACACAGGATCTTGATTTCTGGGATTGGAGTAAGGGTTTTACGGCTCACGCACTGATTGCATTCGACGTTCGGGCGAATCAGCAATTAAATTATAAGGTTGATGACAGTACCTGGAAGCCAGCTGGAAGAAAAAATGGTGATGTTTGGGTAGATGACGGTAATCTCTTTGATGAAGCAGGTAATTTAATTTTGCAAGAAGAGTATAAAGGTAATTCAACTGTTAATTTTGAAAGAGACAAACAAGTTTATCGTACATTTTATGCAGAGGCCGCTTTAAATTATAAGAGATTATTTGGCGGTGTACATAATGTAAGCGGACTTTTGTTATTTAATATGCGGGACTATCGCGATGCAAATGGAGATAATTTGATAAATTCATTACCTTATAAACAAATGAGTCTTTCTTCCCGTGTCACTTATTCATATAATGATCGCTATTTTATAGAGGGTAACGTTGGATATACCGGTTCTGAAAACTTCTCTCCTGGACATCGTTTTGGAGTTTTCCCTGCTATGGCTGTTGGTTGGGTACCTTCAAATGAGAAATTCTGGGCATCTGTTACTCCGTATATTTCTTTCTTGAAATTTCGTTATTCACATGGATTGGTCGGTAGTGATAGTTTAGGCGATACCCGTTTTGGTTTTGAAACTGAAATAACAAGTAAAAATGGATATAGTAATTCTTGGGCACAAGGTGGTATTGGCATTAATAAATATGGTTACCAAGCTCGTTGGTGTACTATTTTGAAACAGGATTTAGGTATTGAAATCAACTTCTTGAATAATGACTTAGCTTTTGTTTTTGATCTGTTTAAAGAGCACCGTGATAAGATTTTTGTATCGCGTAATAATTTGCCGCTCTATGCCGGTTTTGCCGTAAGTGCTTCCGGTAATGTTGGTATAGTGGAGAATAAAGGATTTGAAGCTTCATTTGAATATAATCATCAATTTGGTAAAGACTGGACGGTTTCTCTTCGTGGAAACTTTACAATGAATGAAGATGAAATTATTGAAAATGCAGAGCCTGCTCCAGCTTATCCATGGTTGGAGAAAAGAGGTACTAATGTACTTGCGAGATTTGGATATATAGCTGAAGGATTGTATGAAAGCGAGGAAGAAATTAAGGAAAGAAACATCACCCAATTTGGAGAAACTTATCCGGGCCAATTGGTTAAACCAGGTGACATTAAGTATAAGGACTTGAATGGTGACGGTCATATTGATGAATATGATATGTGCAAAATTGGCCGTGGAGATGTTCCTAAATATTATTATGGATTTGGTGGTGATTTTCGTTATAAAAATATTGGTGTTGGTATTTTATTTCAGGGAACTGCCGGAGCTGATCGGGTAATGGAAGGGTCTGGTATACGTCCATTTACCAGTTCTACCGGAGGTGGAACCTTGTATGCTAATATCACCGATCGTTGGAGTAAAGACGATCCTTCTAATGACAATGTATTTTATCCACGATTGGCATGGTCTTCTGCTGATCCTTCAAATATAAATAACTTTCAGACAAGTACATGGTGGCAGAAAGATATGAGTTTCTTACGCTTAAAACAATTTACCGTTTCTTATTATTTTCCTAAAGCGTGGACAAAGAAAAGTTTCTTAAGTGGTGGTCGGTTCTATATAATGGGATCTAATGTTCTTACTTTCAGTAAATTTAAGTTGTGGGATCCTGAGTTGAATACGAATAATGGTATTTCTTATCCTAATGTTTCTTCGTATACGATAGGTGTAGCTATTAACCTTTAAGAGAAATGTATATTTTAATTATTTTTTTATTTAGATTATGAAGAAAATTGTAAAAAGTATATTTATGGCTGCGCTGTCAATGATGGTATGCACATCTTGTGAAAGCTATTTTGACAGTGTTCCTTCCAATGTGGTTTCTTTGGATGCTGTTTTTTCGAATCGAGGACTGGCATTACAGTGGCTTTCCAACACATACTCTTATTTGCCGGATGAAACTAGTCAGAATTATACGGGCGGTGATGACGAAACAAAAGGAATTTGGACACCTGCTTGCTTGGAAGCAAAGTTACCATGGGATCAATGTAATTCTAATCATATTAATTTAGGTACTTTATACCCTTCTACCGGCTATGTGGAGAATATGTGGAAATCTTATTATAAAGGTATTCAAAAAGCAAATATTTATATGGCCAATATTGATCGTTGTACGGCAATGGAAGAATACGAACGCTTGTGGTCTAAAGCTGAGGCACGTGCTTTACGTAGCATTTATTACTATAATTTGTTTAAGCTATATGGTCCGTTTGTCATTATTGGAGATGAAGTATTTGATGTTGAAGGAGATGTGGAGGCGATGATGCGTGAACGTAGTTCGGTAGATGAATGTGTAGATTATATGGTAGGTGAGTTCGACGCAATTCTATCTGAAGGTAGGTTAAAGTCCCACTTTGGGGAAGATGGGGCTATGAATCCGCAATTTGCTGGTAATATTACCAAAGAAGCGGTAGAAGCAATCCGTTCGGAGCTTTTATTGTATGCCGCCAGTCCATTGTTTAATGGCGATTCTTACTATAAGAATTTGACAAATGTTGATGGAAAGCATCTTTTTCCACAAACTTATAGTAGAGAAAAATGGGAAAAAGCTAAGACCGCTGCTGAGAATTTTATGAAAAACAATCCAGGTTTTCAATTATTGTATTTGGACAAAAAAGGGGCGGCGACGTCAGACGTAGCTTCTTCATGTCCATATACATCTGTAACTCAAGCTTCATTGGGGCGGACGGAGAATACGGAAATGATTTTTTTTAGGACAGGAGGCGAGTGGAACATTTATTATACAATGACCCCTAAGCACAGTGGAATAACGAATGCTCAATCTGGCGGTGGAGCTTTGGCTGCACCTTTGCAGATGATAGATTTGTTTTTTACGGAAAACGGGCTCAGTATAGAAAAAGATCCTGAGTATTTTACTTACACAGATGATGATTTAACGGCAGCGGGTGCTGCTGCTAAAATGACGAGTCAGACAGTTCATCAGAATCCGTTTTCTAAGGTTGTTTATTTCAGACCGGATTCAAAACATAAAATCATGAAGCAGTTCTATAATCGTGAACCTCGTTTTTATGCTGCATTTACATTCCAGAATCGTAGATGGGATTTAGATGATAAGCTGGTTTATTATACGGATTTCTCTTTAAATGGAAACTCCGGACAGGCGAAGAATGGACATGATTATCCAAGGTCTGGTGTATTGGTACGTAAAAAAAGGACAAATGTTTCAGGAGTGAATTATTATGTTTATATCCGTCTTTCTGAGATTTATTTGAATTATGCCGAAGCGTGTTGTGAATTGGACGATATAGGTACGGCTATAAACTATGTGAATAAGATTCGTTTGAGAGCCGGTATCCCGGAATATAAAGGTTTGTTGGCTGAAGACTTAACTCCGACAGATAAACGTGGGTTTGAACGAATTACCTTGGATTCATATGATAAGGAATTTGTGAAAAAAGTGATTTATCGTGAACGTCTTCTTGAGTTGTCCTATGAAAATCATCATTATTTTGACGTACGTCGTTGGGGGGTAGCCGATATGGCAACCGGTGATGGCTGGATTTATCCGTCATGGCATAATGGTGGTGAAGGAGGTGACATGGTCGGATTTGATGTTACTGTAGATATGGCCTCAGACGATGCAAAAGATCCATTACTTTTCTATAAACGTAAGGTTTGGGAAACACGTGTTTATTCAAAACGTATGAGCCTCTTTCCTATTCCTCAAACGGAGATTAATAGAAATGCTCGGATTGTACAGAATACCGGATGGGAAACTGAAATGTAATCGAATGTTCTTTCAATTAAGTATTGTGTTGGATTCTTTGATCTAAAATATTGATCGTTTAGTTTTTCACTTGGAGAGTGTGTTGTAAAATCAATTTGTTTCTTGTGGCTTGATAGCACATGGTGCTGGATTTACAGCACATTCTCTTCTTGTTTTAAAATACATAGTTTAAGTTAAGAAATGAAGAAGAGGTATATTGTAATTATATTGTTTTTGGGTATTTTTTATTCAGTGTCGGCAGCTTTGAGAAAGCAGCCGGTGGAGTACGTCAACCCTTTAGTAGGTACTGATTCCAAATTTGAATTGTCAAATGGAAATACCTATCCGGCTATTGCTATGCCTTGGGGGATGAATTTTTGGACTCCTCAAACAGGAAGGATGGGAGAAGGATGGACGTATACGTATTCGTCCGACAAAATTCGTGGATTTAAGCAGACACACCAACCGAGCCCATGGATTAATGATTATGGACAATTTTCTTTGATGCCGATTACTGGGAAGCCTGTTTTTGATCAAGATGCAAGGGCAAGCTGGTTCAATCATAAATCAGAGATTTCCAAACCTTATTACTACCGTGCATATTTGTCCGATTATGATGTTGTGACCGAAATTGTACCGACAGAACGAGCTGCCATGTTCCGGTTTACTTTCCCTGAGAGTGAAAGCTCATATGTTGTGATCGATGCGTTTGATAATGGATCGTATGTAAAAGTAATACCGGCAGAGAATAAGATCATCGGATATACAACGAGAAATAGCGGTGGTGTTCCTGATAACTTTAGGAATTATTTTGTTATCGTTTTTGACAAGCCTTTTTCTTATAAGGCGGTAGTGGGAGGTAATGAGATTCGTAAAAATGAATTAGAGGTAAAAGAAAACCATGCCGGTGCGATTATTGGATTTGCCACAAAAAATGGAGAAACGGTAAAGGTACGTGTGGCTTCCTCATTTATTAGTTTTGATCAAGCCGAATTAAATCTGCAAGAGTTAGGAAACCTTTCATTCGAGCAGTTGCAAGCAAAAGGGAAGAAACGCTGGAATGAGGTATTAAGTAAAGTAGAAATAGAATCAGATAATGAAGATCGTTTACGTACATTCTATTCATGTTTGTACCGTTCAGTGTTGTTTCCTCGCATGTTTCATGAAATTGACGCAAAAGGGAATGTAGTGCACTATAGTCCGCATAATGGAAAAATTCTTCCTGGGTATATGTTTACTGATACTGGTTTTTGGGATACATTTCGTTGTTTACTTCCATTTATCAATCTTGTTTATCCTTCTGTAGGAGCACAAATGCAGGAAGGTTTTCTAAATTCTTATTTGGAAAGCGGTTTTTTCCCTGAATGGGCCAGTCCGGGACATCGGGATTGTATGGTCGGCAATAATTCTGCATCAGTAGTAGCAGATGCCTGTATGAAAAATATAATAAAGAAAGAACCGGAAAAAATGTATGAAGGTTTATTGTATGGAGCTAACCATTCACATCCATCGGTAAAATCCTCAGGACGTTTAGGGTATAAGGAATACAATGAATTGGGGTATGTTCCTTACCATATCAATCAGAGTGCTGCCCGTACATTGGAATATGCTTATAATGACTGGTGTATTTATCAGATGGGGAAAAAATTGAATCGCCCTTCGGAGGAGTTGGAAGTATATAAAAAACGTAGCTTAAATTACAAGAATTTGTTTAATAAACCTTTTAATTTAATGAGTGGTCGTGAGGCTAATGGTCATTTTCAGCCCAATTTTGAGCCGGTGAAGTGGTGGGATGCTTTTACAGAAGGTAATAGTTGGCATTATTCATGGTCTGTATTTCATGATGTTCAAGGACTAATTGATTTGATGGGAGGAGAGAAGGCATTTGTGAATATGCTTGATTCCGTATTTATTATGCCACCTACATTCGGTGCTAATTCAGATACACGTGGAAGTCTTGTACATGAGATGCGCGAAATGCAAGTGATTGATATGGGACAATACGCACATGGTAATCAACCTATTCAGCACATGATTTATTTATATAATTATGCTGGCGAGCCGTGGAAAACTCAATATTGGATCAGAGAGGTACTGACTCGTTTGTATACACCGGCTCCTGATGGATATTGCGGTGATGAAGACAATGGTCAGACATCGGCATGGTATGTTTTTTCTGCTTTAGGGTTCTATTCTGTTTGTCCGGGATCGGATCAATATGTTTTAGGTGCACCTTTGTTTAAAAAGGCGGTTATCCATTTGGAGAATGGAAAGAAAATTCAAATTTCTGCTCCGGAGAATAGTGATAAAAGTCGTTTTGTACAAGAAGTCAAATATAATGGTAAAAATTACAGTAAAAATTTCTTGGTTCATTCTTCGCTGCTCAATGGTGCCGACATCCAGTTTCGTATGGGGGATAAACCTAATAAAAAACGTGGGATCAATAAAGCCGATTATCCCTATTCACTGTCAAATGAAAAATAATTAATGTTATGAAGAAGATTCTATTATCAGCTTCTTTTCTTCTGATCACAGGATATATGTTCGCCACGGATTTAATTTCCGGGCAAACATATAGGCTTTCTTTGGGAGAAAAAGTCTTATCTGTAAAAGATGGTTCTCTGGCCAATAATTCGGATGTAGTCAGTTGGACGGAAACGAATGTGAATGCTCAGCGATGGGTACTTGTGTCCGGAGAAGGGAAAGGTTATCAATGGATGAATGCATATACTGGTCAATACCTTGCTTGTAGAGGAAATGTTATTTCCGGAGCGCAGATTTGTCAAATGATTTCTGGGGAGTCGGCTGCTACTTGGGAGATTGTGCCAGTTAAAAATCAGGCTGATTTATATTATATAACTCAGTCTGGGCTTTTTTTGGAAGTTGCTGATGTGGATTCAGATGGAGGAAGTGTGCGATTGAGTACCAAGAAAAGTGGGACATTGGCTGAACGTCAGATGTGGAAACTTGAAGTGGTAGAAGCACAGCCGAATTATTTGACAGAAGCAACTCGGGATGCAATGATGGAAGGATGGAAAAAAAACTACTATAATGACAGTCAGGGGCGCTTGGGTGAAGGTGGTTTTTGGGGAGATGCCGAGATGTTTGAGGTGGTTTTGGACGCTTATGAAGTTACAGGAGATATTCAATATAAAACAATGTTCGATAAGCTACATGCTGATTTTATTGCGCGTCAAGGGAATAATTGGGAGTCCAACGACTTTAATGATGATATTGCCTGGATTGTTATAGCCAGTGTACGAGGATATTTAATGACCGGGAAACAAAGTTATTTAGATGTGGCAAAATCTAATTTTGATATGATGTACGAACGGGCAGCCGTACTTCCGCATGATATGCTTATTTGGAATGCAAGTGAGAATCCTTATGGAACCAACTCTTGCATAAACGGTCCGGCTGGAGTTGCTGCTTGTTATTTGGCAATAGCTACAGGAGATGAGAGCTATTATGAAAAGGCACGGAAAACATATGCTGCACAACGTGAATATTTATATAAACCCTCTACAGGACAGGTGTATGATAGTTTTACTTGGCAGAAAGGAGTACCTTCAAATTATAATACTTGGGCATCAACGTATAATCAAGGTACTTTTTTAGGGACTGCCGTTATGCTGTATAATCATTATGGAGACGAACAGTATAAAGAGGATGCCCAAATGATAATGAAGTATACCCGTGAACAGATGTGTAATGAATTTGGTGTTATAAAAGTTTGTCAGGGAGTTGTTGATGATCAGGGAAAATTAGTCGGTGATTTACCAGGATTCAAAGGAATTCTTATGCGCTATGTACGTCGTTTCATGGTTGATCTGTATCAACCGGATTGTGCAGAATGGATGGCGATAAATGCTTTTCAGGCATATAACAACCGAAACTCTGACGGAGTATCCTGTACAGCTTGGCTGACAAAGACTGTGGAAGAGTATACGACCTATGTTCCTTTTACCAATTATAATAAAGATCCATTCGGTCCTTCTACAGCTGTTTCTGCTGCTTTCAACTCATATATAGGTGATAAAACAGTTCGCAAAGATGCTTTTAGAGGAATAGAAGCAGAGAATTTTGATTATTTGAAAGGCATTTATACGTTGTCGGTAGATGGTGTCGATTCTCCGGTAATGGGAGGGGATAATATGGCTGCGGCTGCGTATACGGGATATCATAATGTTGATTTCGGACCTTATTATGCCAAGAGCCTTGAATTTAGGGTTTTACCTCAAAGACCGAATAGTAAAATCGAAGTTTATTTGGATAGTCCGGATGGCGAATTGTTGGGTACGGTTACCTTGCCTAATGAGCAGGAGTGGCAGACTGTTGCGTTGGAATTGTTGAAGCCTTTGGATGGGATGCGTAATATTTATTTGAAATATACCAGAGGAACGGGTGCAGCTAAATTGCAGCTCGATAATTTCCAATTTAAGCAAGAAGGATATACTTCGCAAGATATTACTGATAATGGAGGTACGCTTACCACCTCAGTAGAAGTTAGTACCAAGTTACCGGGTGTTGGTGCTGTAATTGATAATCAAGTAACTACTGCACTTGTCGGTACAGTTTCCGGAGATGCTTGGATTCAGTATCAGTCGCCTTATCCGGTGGTTCTGAAGGGGTATCTGTTGGTAGCAGCAGAAGGAACACAAGAAGGAGACCCCAAATCTTGGAAATTGCAAGCTTCCGAGGATGGGAAAAGGTGGATTGATGTGGATACTCAAAATAATCAGACGTTTGAGACACGCTATCAGAAAAAACAATATGATACTTCTGTAGTGGAGGCTTATACGTATTTCCGTTTATTTGTTTCAGATAGGCAAGGTAATGGTGATCGTTTTCAATTGGCAGAATGGCAACTGTTTGGTACGGCTTTAGCTGATAATTGTATTACTACAGATGGGGGTATGATTTCTGCACAGTATTCCGATGGCATTGAGAAACTGATTGATAAGGATGTGATTTCTACATATCGGACAAACACTTCAGATTTCTGGGTCGAATATGAGGCAGAAGCTGCCTATACTCCTTTATTTTATAGTATCACTACTGCAGATACTCCGGAGAGTGACCCTAAGTCATGGATTCTATATGCTTCTAAAGATGGTAACACATGGATCAAAATGGATCAGAGAACCGGACAGTTGTTCCCTTATAGAGGGGCTACTTATACATATTCGTTCACCACCTCTCCTTCTACAATAGATTCTGAATATACTTATTTCAAGCTACATGTCACAGAAAATAATGGGGCATCTGATACCCGTTTAGCTGAATGGCAGTTGACGGGGAGATATGTGTCTCAGACCTTTTATAATGACATTACTGCAAATGGTGGCGAACTGACTTCTTCATTGAATGAGGCCATCAACTCGGAGACATTGAAAAGACTGACGGATAATGATGGGAATACGTTTTATACGTTTGGTGGTGATGTTGCACCGTGGATCGAATATAAATCGTCTATAGAAGTTAAATTGAAAAGTTTTTCAATCGTATCTGCTGATGAACCGGATAAAGATCCCGTCATGATTAAAGTTGAATACAAAAATGAAGGAGATGCTCGGTTCAAGAGAGCATTCAGAGGGGAAGTGGCATTTACGAAAAGGAATGAACGTGTTTATGTCTCTTGTCCTCGTGTGGTTTCCGGGCAATGTTTTCGTTTGACGATTGAGACTGTCTCCGGTGAAGGTAATGAGGCTAAAATAGCCGAATTTGAATTGTATGGTAATGGAATTCTTGCTGACGATTTAACTTCGGTAGCTACGATAACGCCTCAATATGAGAGTGAAAACCCAGAAGAGACAGCTGATAAGTTGATTGATAAAGATGTGGATTCCAAATATTGTGGTCCGTTCTCTTCTCTGTCTGCGTGGATTTGTTGTGAAGTACCAGAGCCTGTAAAAGTGAATATGTATAGTTTGACTTCCGGAAATGATAATGAAGGACGTGATCCGAGAAGTTGGGTTTTAGAAGCTTCAAATGATGGGGTGGACTGGGTGACTATCGATTCTCGTTCGAACCAGTCGTTCAGCGATCGTCAGATTACTCAATACTACACTTGCAACCAAGAAGGACAGTCCTATTCTGATTTTCGTTTGCGAGTGACAGAGAATCATGGAGAGGGTATGCTGCAGTTGTCTGAGTGGCAATTGTTTGTAGATTTGAGCGTGGGCATTGAATCCGAAACAGCTATTGAGGCTTTTGTAGATATTCGCGTAATAAATAATAGATTATATATAGATGTGCCCGAAACCGCACAAGTGCAAGTCTGTGATCTTACCGGAATGTTAATACATGATGAGAAAATACAATCAGGTGTGTCTTATATCCCGATGGCAAATCTGAATGGGGGTATGTACATTGTACGGATACAACTCTCTAACCGGACTATTTCCCGGAAATTTATAAAATAAAATTACGGTATTCTATTATGTTAATCATAGTTGTAAATCAAATATCATGAAAAAATATTTTATGGGTATGGTGATGGGAGTAATGCTTTTATTTTCTCTTCCCCTTATGGCTCAAACAGGTAAACCTTAATTCCGCAACACTTTGATTTAACTTTA
>NZ_HF991040.1:0-4899 GCF_000432295.1 Bacteroides sp. CAG:189 | reverse complement strand
GTGTGCTGCCCGTGACGATGGACGACCTGACCAGTGGATATAACATTGCCGAGATACTGACATTAGAATCTGATTTTATCAATATGCTGGGCTTTACCCATGCCGAAACGGATACTTATCTGCGCTACGTGCTCGACAAGTACACCGGAAGCCAGGAACGCTACGACGAAATATGGCAGCTCATCGTCAACAACTACGACGGTTATCGTTTCAGCCCCAAGGGGGAAAAGCTGTTCAATGCAACGATACTGACGTATTTCCTGAAGAAATTTGCAGTCAATAAAGGTGAAGTTCCCGAAGAGATGATAGACGAGAACCTGCGTACCGACATCGGCTGGCTGCGACGGCTCACCCTCTCGCTGGAAAACTCGAAAGCCATGCTAGATGCATTAGTGATAGACAACGAATTATATTACAACGTAGCCGACCTCTCCAGCAAATTCAACAAGCAGAAGTTCTTCGACAAGAATTTCTATCCCGTCAGCCTTTTCTATTTAGGCATGACGACACTTTTCAATGATTATCGCATGATGTTGCCTAACTTGACCATGCGTAGCATCTACATGGACTATTACAACGTATTGAACCGTATAGACGGTGGTGCCATGCGCTATGCCCCCGTCTACGAACGGTTCACTCAAGAGCGTGATTTTGAATCGCTTGTCCAGTCGACGAGCGTGATTTCGAATCGCTTGTGCGAAATTATTTCGAACAATACCTCGGCCAGTTCCCTGCGCAGGTATTCGACAAGATCAATGAAAATTTCATCCGTTGCTCTTTCTTCGAGTTGGTATCCCGCTATCTGAGCAGTTGCTATACCTTTGCCATCGAACAGAACAATTCGGAAGGACGCGCCGACTTCGAAATGACCGGCATACCGGGCACGGATTACTACACGGACGACCGTTTGGTAGAGTTCAAATATTACAAGGCAAAAGAGGCGGAGAAAATGTTAGGACCGGATGCGCCCCTGCCTGAACATGTGGAGCAGGTGCATCGTTATGCCGAGGATACGCTGCGGCATTTCCCCAACTACAAAGTACGTACTTATGTGGTTTACATCTGCGCCAACCGGGGATGGAAATGTTGGGAGGTATAAAAAGAATGGGAGATGGGAGATGGAAGATGGAAGGAGGAAAATATTTTGAATATCCGCTTGCTTTATTCTTGTTTTTTCGCTACCTTTACAAGTAGTCAACCAACAGACAATCAAACAAATGACAGAAAAAGAAAAGCAAAATTCCGAAGAAAAACCGTTCGTCGTCCGTTCGTATACCAAGATAGAACTGGCGCTTCTTTATTGCCCGGGACGGGAACCCGCCACAGCCCTGCAAAGCCTTTACCGATGGATGCGAAAATGCGCCCCACTCCGGATCGAACTGCAACAATACGGCTACGACAAGCACCGGCACAGCTTCTTGAAGCGTGAGGTGGAAATCATCCGCAAGCATCTGGGCGACCCTTAACTCCCGCCACGCTACCGGCCGTTTTTTCATGCTACATCTTTTCCGAAAAGATGGAAGAGTTTCCGGAAAAGATGTAGCGTCTTTTAAAAAAAGATGTAGCGTCTTTAAAACAAACATGTTACATCCCTTGAAAAAAGATGTAACATGTTTTCCACAAATATGTAAAGCTTTCTTCAATCGATAGGGTTCACTAAGGTTCAGGGTTCTCCTTTGACCCCTCCTTGTCGTAGTACTTCCGATTTTTCACATAGCCATCTTCCTTGTTTACAACAAAATGCGATTGAAGCACACGTCTCAACAGTCTTTTTGCCGTTGACTCGGACGCCCCGTCTTCCATAGCCGACGAGACAAAGTCCGTGTAAGAAAAACGGTGCTTCAGACGCCGCAAAACAGCGAGCGCCCTATGAAACTGCTGCAAAGGACGGGCCTTTAACGCCAGTCCCGGCAGTGACGAACTAAGCAGCAAACTATGTTCGAGCAGTACTTCCGTCATAGCCATGGCCGTATGAAAATCCTCATCCGTACAGATATACTCCTTTACATACCAACGGCTTTCGACCTTGCGGAGCGCAGTAAGCACCGCCGCCAGACGCATGGCATACAAACCGTGACGTACCACAATCGCACCCGGAGAATCACATCCCTCTATCACCACCCCGTCAAGACAGGATTCGAACCGACGACTGTGCTCCTCCCACTGAGCAGCCGTAAATACTACCTCCGTAGGCGACTCTAACAACATCTCGTGCATCCCCAGCACCTCTCCACCCAACTCACGGAAATAAGCCCGGTTCTCTATCTGCCCTTCTTTCGGGGCTGCCGAATGCCACACCCACTTCGCCGGAGCGGTAAGTATGCCGAGACGGCTGTAAAGCCCGTTCTCCAGTGTCCGGACCAATGCCACAAACTGATCGGGCGTACCCGTAAGGCACATTCCTAACCGAGGTTCGCGCACAAATATGGGCAACCCGTCCACCTTAAAAGAGGAAGAAATATCCTCGTGATGGGCCGCCGCACAATACACATCGTCCTGCCGGCCGTAGTCCTGCGACAAGGCCGACACCATTGTATTGATCTCACTGGCGTTGATAATAGCCCCCAACTGCCCGTTATCCCTCAGATGGGCATACGTCCGTGACTTCGAAGTATTGGCAGGCAACATCAGTACAATCCCGTGCGGTTCTTCGGGCTGCAACGACCGGTCGGCAGGGCGCTTCGCACGAAAGGCCTCTTTCAGCTCCTCCTCCCAAGCCAATTTCTTCGTATCATACGCCTTGCGTTCATCGGCCGCTTTCCGGGCATACTGATCGTGCAAGGGCTGCGAAAGCAAAGCGGCAAGTGCTACTACCCCCTTTCCCGTACCGGCAGGAGCCACTCCGGCAAAATAAAGATGGGGAGAATATTCCATTCCGGCATAACGGAAGCGTACCCCCGTCAAGCACACGCTCAGGTTGGCCATCATCCCCATCAAGAGCATATCCTTTTCGCGATCGCCACGAGCCACCGCCACCCCTCGTTTCAACAAACCGGGCAGTGCCGCATACACCACCGCCGGAAAAACAGGCATGGAGTCGCGCAACTCGTTATTTTTTTCGAACAACGCCTCCTCATCCCCATCATCCGCAACACCCCCGGAAGGGGCCAAAGGTGAACGTTGACCCTTGTGAACCCTCGATACCGGATTTTCGAGAGGAAATCCGGTATTAACATACTGATATCCAGCCATAATATCTTTCAGACATTCTTCTGGAAGATAATCGGATTCGGTAAATTCAGAAGTGGCCAGCCCGATAAGATCCGCCAGCTCCCTCTGCGAAAATCCTTTATATCGGGCCACCCTCCCTAACTTCAGCATAAAGTCATGGCGAGTGCCCCGCACAAACGGATTACGTGCAGCAAACTCATTGAGAAATGTCCGGATAAACCCATCTGCCTGCACAGCAGGCAACACCGGTACAGGACCAGATACCGGAACAAACTGCGGAGCCAGATCACGCCATGCAAAGGGTTCGGCATCGGGGCGATAATACACCTCCGGATCATACACAGCCGAACAGATGCGCCCCAAATCGGAACATGCACCGTCGTTGGTAAAACCCACACGGCGACAAAGCTCATCACCCACTACCTTATAAGCCGTCTTATACTCTTCAAGCGTATCCACCTCTATACGTACCAACGCCTTGACTCCCTCTCCGGAGATACTTATAAACGCCACCCCCACATACGGAAGAGCACGAAGCAGCTCCAAAAGCCGACCGGTATACGTACCCGAATGGTCAAAATCAAACATCATCCAACCACTCAGGCTCACCACCTGCGCCGCCGCATGCCCGCCCCGGCAAGTACCGGCAGCCACAATACCGTTCATCTTTTCCTTTATATCGGCCGCCTCCTTCTGCATCCCCCGCTGCAGATAACCTCGATAGGCTTCCGTAGCCACTTTCCAACGAGGACCACGAATATCATTCACAAACTCTTCCAGGGAAATTACTTCCGACTCCTTCTTCCATCTATGGATAAAAAAAGAAACTTTCATAGGAATTTTTCTCATCATATCTTGATTCTAAAATTAACAGGCAGGGCTTTGTGCCCTGCCAACGCCACAAAGGTGAGGACAAAAACAAATACAATCCAAACGTTAAATATGTAGGTTTATCGCCTCATAACACATTAACAAGAAAAGATTTAGTTCTACAAAACCCTACATAAATCAAGAAAAAAAATATTTCATCCCCCATCTCCTCTCTCCCATCTTCCATCTTACCCCTCCTTTCTCCCCTTTTTCCTCCTTCTCTGTATCTCCTCCGAATGATGTAACATCGCCTTTCCAATCCGGGCAAGGCGCCGTCGCGACTCTTCGGAGCATACCACCTCTGCCTTTTTAAATTCTCCATACTTCTCTTCTGTTTTTTTCAAAAAGTTTGCGAGTTCAATTCTTGTTAGTTTTTTTCATTCATAATAAATCATTTAATAATAGTTAATAAAACAAGTTACAAAAATAATATCAAAACTAATTAATCTCCAAAATTATTTTATTTTTATCTACAAATTATTTGTTATAGTAAAATAATATCTATCTTTGCATCAAAATTGGTTCGTCCTAAAAAGATTACCCCACACAAGTATGTGACAGGTAACAGCGTAGCGCACCCAAGCGAACCGAAAATCGGTATTTTACCCCTATTTTGCAGTTTTAAATCTATTTCAGACAGAAGAACAAAAGAACCTATTTTCTGCATAGCCTTTATGGGCAATTTATCTGTTCTTATGTTCTTATGTCTGAAAAATAATCTTTAGTTTTCATGAAATCCTGGCTTGCCGCCTATGTCCGTCTTCATCACGAGAAGAAAACCCGTGACCGTCTTACCGCGATGGGTATTGAGTGTTTCCTCCCCGTACAAGAGGAGATTCACCAGTGGAGTGACCGCCG
>NZ_HF991039.1:0-3879 GCF_000432295.1 Bacteroides sp. CAG:189 | reverse complement strand
TAACGATCTTACATTCTGGCGTACGTTTCTTTAAAGATGCTCTTACTTTCATATCTTAATTTTATTTATATCTAAATACAATTCTTCCTTTCGATAAATCGTAAGGAGACATTTCGACTCTAACTTTATCCCCCGGCAGGATTTTAATGTAATGCATTCGCATCTTACCGGAAATATGTGCAGTAATCTCATGTCCGTTTTCTATAACGATCTTACATTCTGGCGTACGTTTCTTTAATGATGCTCTTACTTTCATATCTAATTTTTATTTATATCTAAATACAATTCTTCCTTTTGATAAATCGTAAGGAGACATTTCAACTCTTACTTTATCCCCCGGCAAGATTTTAATGTAGTGCATTCTCATCTTACCAGAAATATGAGCAGTAATTTCATGCCCGTTTTCTAATTCAACACGAAACATTGCATTAGACAATGCTTCAACTATAACTCCATCTTGTTCTATTGCAGATTGCTTTGCCATACTATATTGCTTTATCTCCTAAAACTTCTTCAATGAATTTAAATGATGAAAGAATATCCGCCTCGCCTGCACCTACTGCAATGGTATGCTCAAAATGTGCAGCACATTTCCGGTCTCTTGTTCTCACAGTCCATCCGTCACGCTCCATTATAACTTGCCGATTACCCAAAGTTATCATAGGTTCTATTGCAATACAAAGTCCCTTTTTCAATAGCGTACCGTATCCTCTTTTACCATAATTAGGAACCTGAGGATCCTCATGCATCTCCTTACCAATGCCATGACCGACAAACTCACGTACTACGCCATAAGAATGGGATTCACAATATTGTTGAATAGCATATCCAATATCACCGATTCTCTTAGCTTGTACAGCATTCTGAATACCTATATATAATGCCTCCTTAGTAACTTTCAACAAATTCCGAACTTCCCCGTCCACCTCGCCTACACAAAACGTATACGCTGAATCACCACAAAAACCATTCATATAAGTTCCACAATCCACAGATACAATATCGCCTTCTTTCAAAACAATATCTCCCGGAATACCATGTACGACTTCGTCATTAACAGAAGTACATAAAGAACCAGGAAACGGATCTCCATATTGATTAGGAAATCCTTTGAAAGTCGGAACAGCTCCATTATCTCTAATAAACTCTTCGGCGACTTTATCCAATTCACGAGTGGTTATGCCTGGCTTAATCAATTTAGCAACTTCAGCCAATGTTTTTCCTACAAGCAAATTACTCTGACGGAGCAGCTCAATTTCATCTTCTGTTTTAAGAAATATCATTTCTATTAAAAGAATTAATATGCGGCTACACCAGCACGCCCCTTAATACGACCCGATTTCAACAGACCGTCATAATGTCTCATTAACAAATGACTTTCAACCTGTTGCAGCGTATCAAGAACTACACCTACAAGAATTAACAAAGATGTACCACCGAAGAATTGAGCAAACTCAGCTTTCACACCAATCAAACCGGCAAATGCAGGCATAATGGCAACCAAAGCCAAGAAGAAAGAACCGGGCAATGTAATACGCGACATTATATCGTCAATGTATTCAGCCGTTTTCTTACCAGGCTTGATACCCGGGATGAAACCGTTATTTCTCTTCATATCTTCAGCCATCTGGTTCGGATTAATCGTAATTGCCGTATAGAAGTATGTAAACAATATAATCATTACAGCAAAAACAAAGTTATACCAGAAACTCGTATGATCAGTAAATGCACGTACAAAACCGCTCACATTATTGACATTCGAAAATCCAATTAAAGTGATCGGGATAAACATTATCGCCTGAGCAAAGATGATAGGCATTACACCTGCAGCATTTACCTTCAAAGGGATATACTGTCTTGCACCACCATACTGTTTATTACCAACAATTCTTTTTGCATACTGTACAGGAATCTTTCTCGTTCCTTGCACTAAAAGAATCGCACCGGCAATTACTATCAACAGGAATACCATTTCAAACAAAAACATGATCATTCCTCCTGTCTTATCAGTCATACGGGAAATAAATTCCTGAGCCAAAGACTGCGGAAGACGAGCAATGATACCAATCAAAATGATAAATGAAATACCATTACCAATACCCTTATCTGTGATTCTTTCACCAAGCCACAAGATAAACATACTTCCAGCTGCCAGAATAATGGTAGAAGTAACCATGAACAGAGTCCAATCTAATGAAGCATTTAAGGAAGGTCCAGCCTGCATTTTAAGATTGAGCAAATAAGAAGGGGCCTGAACCAAAAGGATAGCAATCGTCAAATAACGTGTATACTGGTTCATTTTTCTTCTGCCGCTCTCTCCCTCCCGTTGCAGCTTCTGGAAATATGGCACAGCAATTCCCAACAACTGGATAACGATAGATGCAGAGATATAAGGCATAATTCCTAATGCAAAAATAGAGGCATTAGAAAATGCTCCTCCTGAGAACATGTTTAACAAGGCTAAAAGGCCTTCGCTTGTTTGTTGATGCAATTGTGTCAGCATACCCGGATTAATACCAGGCAGCACAACATACGAATTAATCCCAGGCAGCAAACCATACGAACAAAAACGGTAAATCGCCACAAACAATATGGTGATGAGGATCCGCTGTCTCAGATCCTCAATCTTCCATATATTCTTTAATGTTTCAATAGCTTTTCTCATTGAATCAGAGTTTTACTACAGTTCCACCTATAGCTTCGATAGCAGCAGTTGCACTCTTTGAAAATGCATGAGCTTCTACATCCAGCTTAGTAGTCAAAGTTCCGTTACCTAATACTTTTACCAACTGGCTTGAAGAAATAAATCCAGCTTCGATAAAGTCATTAACACCTACTTTCTCCAAATTCTTAGCTTCAGCCAATTTCTGAATTGTATCAAGATTAATAGCCTTATATTCTACGCGATTGATATTCTTAAAACCAAATTTAGGTACACGACGTTGAAGAGGCATCTGACCACCTTCAAAACCGATCTTTTTAGAGTATCCAGATCTTGATTTAGCTCCTTTATGACCTCTTGTAGAAGTACCTCCTAAACCAGATCCCGGACCGCGTCCGATTCTTTTTCTTGTTTTAGTAGAGCCTTCTGCAGGTTTTAAATTACTTAAGTTCATATTGTAATTCGTTTTATATTCAACAAATAATTACTTAACAATGGTAACCAAGTGTTTGACCTTATCTACCATCCCAAGAATTGAAGGAGTACATTCGTGCTCAACCACACGATTCAGTTTACGAAGTCCCAGTGCATCAAGAGTTCTTTTTTGATCAGCTGGAGCACCAATTCTGCTTTTAACTTGTTTGATCTTTATAGTTGACATATCTCCTCCTTATCCTCTAAATACTTTTTCAACACTAATTCCTCTGTTCTGAGCAACCATTCTTGCATCACGCATTTCGCCTAAAGCCATGATAGTAGCCTTAACCAAGTTGTGCGGATTGGAAGAACCTTTTGATTTGGCCAAAACATCTGTTACACCAACACTCTCCAATACAGCACGCATAGCACCACCAGCTACAACACCGGTTCCGTGGGATGCAGGCTTGATGAATACTTCAGCTCCACCAAATTTTGCTGTTTGTTCGTGAGGAACCGTACCTTTCAAAACCGGAACTTTAACCAGATTTTTCTTAGCAGATTCAACACCCTTTGCGATAGCCGCTGTTACTTCACCTGCTTTACCAAGCCCCCAACCAATGATTCCTTCTTCGTTACCTACAACAACAATTGCAGAGAAACTAAAAGTTCTACCACCTTTGGTTACCTTAGTAACACGATTGATAGCAACCAGTCTATCTTTCAGTTCTATATCGTTAGAAACTTTAACTCTATTATTTACTCCTGCCATAATGATTAAAATTTAAGTCCACCGTTAC
>NZ_HF991038.1:26586-27194 GCF_000432295.1 Bacteroides sp. CAG:189 | reverse complement strand
TGCAAAGATACGTACTTTTTTGAAAGTAACAAGCGTTTAACCCTCTTTTTTTCTTGAAAATTATTCAAAGAAGCGATAATTGAAGAGCTGCCAACCAAGCGTCAATCCCACATTCCACTCTCTTTTCGGTGAACTATAATGATTTACATAAGCAGAAATCGCCCCGAACGGCAACTGACAAACAACCGATACTTCTCCCAAATATTCAAAACGTGAAAAAGCCTTTCCGTAATATGCCTTATTAATAGAATTTCTTTCAATTGGAAAAATAGGCATAAAGCCATAAAATTCCCCACGTACATGAAACATTTGATTAAAACGGTAAATGGGCCGTACACCGACTCCCACAAACTGATTGGCACGAAACGCTTCGTTGTACATCAGTTGTCCGTGTGCCGTAGGTGCAAATTCCCCAGCCTGCATCATAGTGGCCGTGTAGTTTTCCGAAAAGTTCCTCGAAGAATACAGTGCTTTCAAATACCACCCAAGTGTCCAATGCTCGGCCATTCTATGATACTTCTCTTTCATATACGACAATTGTAGCCAAGAATGCCGTTCCTCACTCGCCTTCTTATTATCTGAACTTTCTCCCGGATAAAAACACTCTT
>NZ_HF991038.1:0-26538 GCF_000432295.1 Bacteroides sp. CAG:189 | reverse complement strand
ATATCTGGGCAACCAACTCTTCATGAGCTCCTTGAGTGGGAAATTGCCGCGAATTCAACGTACTTCCATTAAAACTGATTGAACCACCGAATAGACTATAAGTGCTTTTATCGTATTTATCCTTATCAAAATCAATCACGTTTTTCTGAAAATAACGATCTTGTATTTTTGCTGCACCTACACCGAATTCCGCCCTCTTATTTGAAAGAAAAGGCAATCCCACTTTTAATTTCACAAAACGTTCATCTTTCTGATTAAACGCCGGTTTATCATTTCGAGAAAACAGTTTCTCTTTCTTAAAATAATCGAATGTACTGATAGAAGCTATTAAACGATAAGAGGTCGGAATACTGGTAGCAAAGTCTATCTTCCCCATCAACTGCACATTATTATAAATTTTACCGAGTTGCCCGTCAAAAGTGAACTCTTTTGCATTATAATTCAAGTTCTGATAGCTAAGCCCCAGATAAATCTGATTAGAACTCGTGGTAGAAACGTTGCCACCGATACGGACGGAAATATTATCCTCCAATTTAACCTTCAAATGAAGATCATACGTATCATCCTCCGGATTAAAAACCGCATGAGGAATGATCTCGGAAATCATATTTCCCGAAAGTAATCGAAAATAACCACGTTTCACATCTTCGTAAGTAAATTCCTTATCATCCGAAGCATGAAATTCTTTCTTAATATAGGCCTGTTGCTGGGCATTAGCTCCTTCAATCAGTATATTTTTAAACCGGAGTTCCGGGTAATTACTTTTGTATACGAGCCTTCTCAAACGTATATTATCCAAATTTACCCTTCGATGGATACGGCTTTTGATAGAATCCATCATACTCATCGTACGGTTGTACCCAATATCATGTAGCTCATTAATTCTCTGAAAGTCCATCAGATTGACATCATCGTACTTAAAAGTCATCACAATGCCTTCCGAATCCGGAATGGAATAATCGGTTTTCTGCATGACCATATTCTCGATCTGACTCATCAGATCGTTTTCTTTGGGTTTTGTAGGATTGGTGGCAACTACACTACCGATGATAATATCCGGATGAAAATCATCACGCATCACATCCGTCGGAAAATTATTATAAATCCCACCGTCATACGCTAATACACTATCTATCTCAATAGGCTTAAACATAAATGGAAAACTCATGGAAGCACGAACCGCATCACCCAAATCGCCTCTCTTCATTACAAGCTGTTTCTTGTTGTACACATCGGAAGCCACACAACGAAACGGAATAAACAGTTTATCAAAATCCCCTCCGCAAGCAGCTGTAGCCCGGGCGTACAGATCAATGAAGACAAGATTCATCTGCACAGGATCTACCACGCTTGACGGCAAAAACTGCGGCTTAATCTTCAATGAATCACGAAAAGAAAGGCGGATATTTAGAAATTCCGGGGTTGGCAAGTTTTTTTTGAAATAATACATATATTCCTCTTCTACCTCTCCGGAATACCAACGCTTAAAATCTTCTGACTTCAACAAAGCCTCCATATCGTCCGGTGAGTACCCCATAGCATACAACGACCCGACAATAGCTCCCATAGAAGTACCTGTTATATAATCGATAGGAATGTTATTCTCTTCAAGAGCGCGAATTATGCCAATGTGCGTCAGCCCTTTAGCTCCACCGCCACTCAGCACAAGCCCCACTTTCTGGGCCTGTACCCACATGGGCAACAACAGCAAAAAAGTAATAAGCACTAAAGCTTTTCTCATAATCTCGAATGAAACTATTATTTGTTTTATTATTTATCCTTCAAATATATGCAATAGTTTCGAATTAATCGGCATTCCCTAAAAGATTTAGAATAAAAAAGAGCATTGCCATGCTTTTCAGCGCGCAATGCTCTTCTGGATTTATTTACGAATTATAAAGGGGCGAATCAAATAAGCTCTATGCTTCTTTTCACGAAATTGTTCAAAGCTTCACCTTTCAACATGTTATTTTGCAACAAAGCCAAATCTATCAACTGACGCACTACCTTATTTTTACTTGCATATCCGGCAAAAACAGCTTCTTTTTTGATCTTCAGTTCATCCAATTTCTTATTCACATCTTTCAGCTCGTCTTTTTCAGAAGTAGGGATATCTTCTTCTTTTTTACCTTCTTGCTTCTTTTGCAACGCATCACGCTGCTTGGTAGCATCATCAATAGACAACTGTAAAGGTACAATGTCAGCAGCACAAGCTATTTCTTCTTCACTCAATACCTGTTTAATCAGTTTATGGTCTGAATTCAATACCAGATTAAACATATCAGGCATTTCGCCATAGAAACTCATACCGGCCTGTATATTAGCCATCTCTTTCATACGACGCATATACTCGCTTTGAGTGATCATCACAGGAGCGGAATTTTCGCCCAAAGCCTGCGTCATTACATTAAATTCAGTCTTATCCACTTTAGGTAGCTGGCTCTTGAACACGGCTGACAGGGCTTCCTGTTTATTAGCTTCCAATGCGTCACCCTTCTTGTCTTCTTTCACAATAAGATTGTCGACTACATCACTATCCACACGAGTAAAACGAGATTTCTCGAATTTCTGTTCAAGCATGCTCACCATAGCGACATCCAATTGACCATCCATAAGCAATACATTGTATCCCTTATTTTTAGCAGCTTCGATATAGCTAAACTGTTCGTCTTTATTGTTAGCGTACAAATAAATCAAATTTCCATCTTTATCTGTCTGATTATCTTTAATCAGCATCTGATACTCTTCATAGGTATAATGCTTACCATCCGTATCGGTGAAAAGGGCAAATTTTGACGCTTTTTCATAGAAATCCTCCTGCGTCAACATTCCATAATTGATAAATATTTTCAAATCATTCCACTTTTCCTCAAACTGAGGACGATCGTTCTTAAAGATGGATTGCAAACGATCGGAGACCTTCTTGGTGATATAAGTGGAAATCTTCTTCACATTTGAATCACTCTGCAGATAAGAACGTGAAACATTCAACGGGATATCCGGAGAATCAATTACGCCATGCAGAAGCGTTAAGAAATCAGGTACAATTCCCTCTACAGAATCAGTCACATACACCTGATTGCTATAAAGCTGAATCTTATTTCTATTCAATTCAATATTACTTTTCACTTTCGGGAAATAAAGAATACCCGTCAAATGGAATGGATAATCTACATTCAGATGAATCCAGAACAAAGGTTCGTCCGACATCGGATATAGCTCTCTATAGAATTTCGTGTAATCTTCATCCGAAAGTTCACTCGGTTTACGAGTCCACAATGGAGTGGTATCGTTAATGATATTATCTTCAGAAGTTTCCACCTGCTTACCGTCTTTCCATTCTTTCTTTTTACCGAATGCAATAGGAACCGGGAGGAATTTACAATATTTCTTCAATAACTCAGATATTCTGGATTCCTCCAAGAATTCTTTGGCGTCATCGTCGATATAAAGAATAATATCCGTACCGCGATCGGCTTTATCCACATCTTCCAAAGTGAATTCCGGACTACCGTCACAAGTCCATTTCACAGCTTGTGAACCTTCCTTATATGACTTGGTGACAATCTCTACCTTGTTGGCAACCATGAAAGCAGAATAGAAACCAAGTCCGAAATGCCCAATAATCGCATTTGCGTCGTTCTTATACTTTTCCAAGAAATCATTAGCACCGGAAAAAGCTATCTGATTGATATATTTATCAATTTCCTCAGCAGTCAAACCGATACCCCGGTCGGAGATAGTAATGGTATCTTTACCAAGAGAGACATGAATGGTAAGATCGCCCAATTCCCCTTTAAATTCGCTGATAGAAGCCAATGTATTCAGTTTCTGGGTAGCATCGACAGCGTTAGAAACCAATTCACGAAGAAAAATCTCATGATCGCTATACAAGAACTTTTTAATGATAGGGAAAATGTTCTCTGTTGTAACCCCAATATTACCTTTTTGCATAATAACGTATATTTTTTAATTTATCGGATTAATATATTGTACAATGATGTTTCGTGAAACATAAGGACAAAAAAAATGCCAGATCCGAGAATCTGACATTTTGACGCATTATAAAGAATTTTATTCTGAAGTTTTCGCTTCATTCTTCATTTCAAGTTCACCTTTCTCCTTATTCAGAGACACTCTTATCATATCTCCGTCGGTTAGTTTGGAAGATATGATAAGTTCTGACAATCCGTCTTCCAGATATGTCTGTATGGCACGCTTTAAAGGACGAGCTCCATACTGTACATCATATCCTTTGGTTGCAATAAATTGTTTAGCTTCATCTTCAATAACCAACTTATAACCAATAGATTCGATTCTATCGTACAAACCTTTCAACTCGATATCAATAATGTGCGTTATGGCCTCCAAAGAAAGCTGATCGAAAGTGATAATCTCATCCACACGATTCAGAAATTCAGGAGCAAAAGACTTGTTTAAAGCTTTCTGTATCACACTACGAGAAAACTCCTTGTCATCCAATCGATTTTGAGTAGCAAAACCAACTCCACGACCAAAGTCTTTCAATTGACGCGTACCGATATTCGAAGTCATGATGATAACCGTATTTTTAAAGTCGACCATTCTGCCATAACTGTCAGTTAAGCGTCCCTCGTCCATCACTTGAAGCAAAAGGTTAAACACATCAGGATGTGCTTTCTCTATCTCATCGAGTAGGATAATGGAGTATGGTTTGCGACGTACTTTTTCCGTCAATTGCCCGCCTTCCTCATATCCTACATACCCCGGAGGTGCTCCGACAAGACGGGAAACGGTAAACTTCTCCATATATTCACTCATATCGATACGAATCAATGCATCCGAAGAACCAAACATGTATTTTGCCAGTTCTTTAGCCAAATGAGTTTTACCGACACCCGTAGGACCTAAAAACATAAAGGTTCCAATAGGTTTATTAGGATCTTTCAGTCCCACGCGGCTACGCAATATAGCTTTCACTAACTTTTCGATAGCAGTATCCTGAGCAATCACTTTAGACTGAAGAGATTCTTTCATTCCGGCCAACTTAATGCCTTCCGCCTGTGCCATGCGCTGTACAGGAATACCGGACATCATAGAAACGACATTTGCAATTTCTTCGGCATCAACCGTTTGCCTATTGTCTTTCAATTGTTCTTCCCATGCTTGCTTCATACGGTCAAGCTCGACAGTAAGTTCCTTTTCCTTATCACGGAAACTGGCAGCAAGTTCAAAATTCTGCGATTTCACCGCCTCATTCTTCTTGCTCTTCGCTTCTTCAATCAGTTTCTCTTGCTCCTCAATTTCTTTCGGAACACTTATATTAGTAAGATGTACGCGTGAACCGGCTTCATCAAGAGCATCGATAGCTTTATCCGGAAAATTACGATCTGTGATATAGCGGTCTGTCAAGTTGACACACGCCTCCAATGCTTCATCCGTATAATTCACGTTATGATGATCTTCGTATTTACTCTTGATATTCCGAAGAATCTGAAGTGTTTCCTCGGCTGTCGTAGGCTCTACCATAACTTTCTGAAAACGACGCTCCAACGCACCGTCTTTCTCTATATTCTTACGATATTCATCAAGAGTAGTGGCACCTATACACTGAATCTCACCACGGGCAAGAGCCGGTTTCAGCATATTGGCAGCATCCATGGAACCCGCTGCAGAACCGGCCCCCACAATGGTATGTATTTCATCAATGAACAGAATTACATTCGGATTCTTCTGCAATTCATTGAGAATAGAACGAATACGCTCTTCAAACTGTCCACGATATTTAGTGCCGGCAACAACCGATGTCATATCCAATGCTACCACACGCTTATCAAACAAGATACGTGACACTTTCTTCTGTATGATACGAAGTGCCAGACCTTCTACTATGGCTGATTTACCGACACCCGGCTCACCAATCAATATTGGATTATTCTTTTTACGCCGGCTCAAAATCTGCGCCAAACGTTCAATTTCCCGTTCACGTCCTACAACCGGGTCTAAACGGCCTTCTTCTGCCGCTTTTGTCATGTCCGTACCAAAATTATCAAGCACAGGAGTATCATTGGCAGGCTTTCTGGATGCAGTCTGTGCCTGTTGCTGACGTTCTTCCGAACCACGAGTATCCCCCGAACGGGATGCCCCCATTTCTTCATCATCGTCGTCATCCTCGGTAAATCCCATACCGGCATTAATATCCGGTTGTAACGATAATTGTTCAAACACTTTTTTATAATCTACCTGGTTAGCTTCAAGCACAGAAGCAGCCACATTATTACGATCTTTCAAGATAGCCAGCAAAACGTGCTCCGTATCAGCCACATTACTCTTCATCAAACGAGCTTCGAGAATACACATTTTAAGTATCTTTGCCGCTCCGTTAGACAATGGCACTTCCGCATCGGGCAACAGAAAATCATCTGCATCCGCTTTCAGTATTGTTTCAATCTGCTTTTTTATGTCGGTCAGATTTGTTTTGAGTTTGGACAATATCTCGATAGCTTTCCCTTCACCGTCACGAAGCATTCCCAATAGCAGATGTTCAGGACCTATATACCTGCTTCTCAAACGGTTCGCTTCTTCTTTACTAAAGACGATAATGTCGGAAACTCTTTGTGAGAATTGATTATTCATACTTTATTCCTTCCTTCTTAAGGTGTTAATCACTCGCAAATATACGCATAACACACGATTTTATACACAATATTTGCTTTATTTATTATAATAACAAATGCCGTGCCAAAAAAGATGCATCCTTATATACCTTATTTATATATTGTAGATGTATAATCTTCAAGAGCCGGATAGAACAATTCATTTTATCATCTCTATTAATTAATAAAACATAGAATAAAAACATCCCCATGTTTTGCTCAACAACATCCCCATGTTTTATCCAACAACATCCCCATGTTTTGTACAACAACATCCGGATGTTTTCAATCACAGAATAAGATTTGAGAAATCTAAAGTATTGATATAATAAACATTAGATATATATTTAGTGAACTATTAAGAAGATAAATCTGTTTGTATGACAAAACAATAATCCTACATATCTCTAAGCTTGAGCAAGATATAAGGATCGCCAAAAAGTTTATGCTGGAAAACTTTTGTATATCACGAAAAAGTAGTACTTTAGCGTGGTTTTTCATAAGCCATAAATGTATAATTAATAATCTTTTTAAATGCTTGAACAAGACAGAATTATAAAGATTAACATCGAGGAGGAAATGAAGTCATCTTACATTGACTACTCCATGTCGGTCATTGTTTCGCGTGCCCTTCCGGATGTTAGAGATGGATTTAAGCCCGTTCACCGTAGAATACTTTACGGTATGATGGAATTGGGTAATACGTCAGATAAACCTTATAAGAAATCCGCCAGAATCGTGGGTGAAGTACTCGGTAAGTATCATCCACACGGAGATTCTTCCGTATATTTGGCCATGGTACGTATGGCACAAGAGTGGGCAATGCGTTATCCGTTAGTAGATGGTCAGGGAAACTTCGGTTCCGTTGACGGTGACAGCCCTGCTGCCATGCGTTATACAGAAGCACGACTGAACAAGTTGGGAGAAGCCATGATGGAAGACCTTTACAAGGAAACTGTCGACTTTGATCGAAATTTCGATAACACATTGGATGAACCGACTGTAATGCCGACACGTATCCCAAATCTTCTCATTAACGGTGCTTCCGGTATTGCTGTAGGTATGGCTACAAACATGCCTCCACACAACCTGTCTGAGATTATCGATGCCTGCGATGCTTACATTGATAATCCGGAAATCACGGTAGAAGAACTCATGAACTACGTTAAAGCACCCGACTTCCCGACAGGCGGATATATATATGGCATAAGCGGCGTTCGTGAAGCCTATCTGACAGGACGTGGTCGCGTTATAATGCGTGCTAAAGCCGAAATCGAAACAGGACAAACACATGATAAAATCGTTGTTACCGAAATTCCATACAATGTAAATAAAGCCGAGCTGATAAAATACATCGCTGATCTTGTAAACGATAAGAAGATAGAAGGCATCTCGAACGCAAATGACGAATCTGACCGTGACGGTATGCGTATCGTTATCGATATCAAACGAGATGCCAATGCCAGTGTAGTATTAAATAAACTCTATAAGATGACAGCATTGCAAACATCTTTTGGAGTTAACAACGTAGCATTGGTACACGGACGTCCTAAGACTTTGAATTTAAGAGATTTAATTAAATACTTCGTAGAGCATAGACGTGATGTTGTCATCCGTCGTACACAGTTCGATTTGCGTAAGGCAAAAGAACGTGCCCATATTCTTGAAGGCCTGATCATTGCTTCAGATAACATCGATGAAGTAATCCGTATCATTCGTGCTGCAAAAACTCCGAATGATGCCATTGCCGGGTTAATGAGCCGCTTCGAACTAACGGAAATACAGGCACGTGCTATCGTAGAAATGCGTTTACGCCAACTTACCGGACTGATGCAAGATCAGTTACATGCCGAATATGAAGAGATTATGAATCAAATTGCATATTTGGAAAGTATTCTTGCTGATGATGAAGTATGTCGCAAAGTTATTAAGGATGAACTGATTGAAGTAAAAGCTAAATACGGTGACGGACGTCGTTCAGAAATTGTCTACTCATCCGAAGAGTTCAATCCGGAAGATTTCTATGCCGATGATGAAATGATTATCACCATTTCTCATATGGGATATATAAAACGTACCCCGCTTACTGAATTCCGTGCTCAAAATCGTGGTGGAGTAGGTTCAAAAGGTACGGAAACCCGTGACGAAGACTTCATCGAGCATATCTACCCGGCAACAATGCACAACACAATGATGTTCTTTACTCAAAAAGGTAAATGTTACTGGCTAAAAGTATATGAAATCCCCGAAGGAACGAAGAACTCAAAAGGACGCGCCATCCAAAATCTGCTGAATATCGATTCTGACGATGCCGTAAATGCATACCTGCGTGTAAAGAGCTTGAGCGATCAAGAATATATTAACAGTCATTATGTACTGTTCTGTACAAAGAACGGCGTGATTAAAAAAACACTGCTCGAACAATACTCTCGTCCTCGTCAGAATGGTGTAAATGCCATCACGATCCGTGAAGACGACCGTGTAATCGAAGTCCGTATGACAAACGGTAATAATGAAATTATCATAGCCAACCGCAACGGACGTGCTATTCGCTTCCACGAAGCAGCAGTTCGCGTTATGGGACGTACAGCAACCGGTGTTCGTGGTATTACGCTTGATAATGACGGACAAGACGAAGTAGTAGGTATGATTTGTATCAAAGACCTTGAGACAGAGTCAGTGATGGTAGTTTCAGAACAAGGATATGGTAAACGTTCCGAAATAGAAGACTACCGCAAAACAAATCGTGGTGGTAAGGGTGTGAAAACGATGAATATTACCGAAAAAACAGGTAAATTGGTAACTATCAAGTCCGTAACAGATGAGAATGATTTGATGATTATAAATAAGTCCGGTATCACCATCCGTCTAAAAGTTGCCGACGTACGCATTATGGGGCGTGCAACCCAGGGAGTTCGTCTGATAAATCTGGAAAAGCGTAATGACCAAATCGGATCGGTATGTAAAGTTACCACAGAAAGTCTTGAGGATGAAGTTCCTACTGAGGAGGTAGAAGGACAAATAGCAGTTGATCCTGCGGATATCCCAGATACAGAGATACCCGACACTCCCGATAATACAGAAAATGATGAAAATAAAGAATAGACGTAATATTAATAATTAATCAAACAACAATCATGAAAAGAGTATTATTTTCAATGGTTCTACTAATGGCTGTGAGTTTTGTATTCGCGCAACAAAAGAGCGTAAAAGAAGCCAAAAGCATAGCTAACGAAGTAAAACCGGATTTTAAGAAAGCCGAAGAGCTGATTAATGGAGCATTGACTAATCCTGAAACTAAGGACGATGCAGCTACATGGGATGTAGCAGGCTTAATCCAAAAGAGAATCAATGAAAAGGAGATGGAAAATGCCTATTTAAGAAAACCTTATGATACATTAAAAGCATACAACAGTATCCTGAAAATGTATGAGTACTTTTTGAAATGTGACGAATTGGCTGAAATCCCCAATGAAAAAGGTAAGGTTAAAAACAAATACAGAAAAGCAAACGCCGCTTCTATGATGGTAGAACGTCCGAATCTGATCAATGGCGGTATCCAGTACTTTAACCTTAACAAAAGTGGAGAAGCTTTGAAATTCTTCGGAACTTACGTAGAATCAGCATCTTATCCTATGTTGGAAAAAGAAAATCTGGCAGTTACAGATACTTTATTACCACAGATTGCTTATTATGCTACATTGGCGGCTAATGGGGTAGAGGATAGAGACGCTATCTTGAAATATGCTCCAATTGCTATTAAGGACAAAGACAATGGTTCAGTTGCCATGCAGTTATGGGCAGACGCTTTGAAAGCCAAAGGTGATACAGCAAAATGGGTAGAATCTTTGAAAGAAGGTATCTTAAAATTCCCCGAAAACCAATATTTCTTCGCAAATCTTGTTGACTATTACAGTAGTTCAAATCAGCCTGAAAAAGCAATGCAATTTGCTGATGACATGTTGACTAAAGACCCTAACAACAAGCTATATCTGTATGTAAAAGCATACTTGTATCACAATATGAAAGAATATGATCAAGCTATTGACTTCTATAAAAAGACAATTGAAGTAGATCCTCAATATGCAGAAGCTTATTCTAATTTAGGTTTGGTGCTTTTAATGAAAGCTCAGGATTTTGCTGACCAGTCTACTACTGATGTAAACGATCCTAAGTATGCAGAGGCACAAGCTACTATCAAGAAATTCTATGAAGAAGCTAAACCTTATTATGAAAAAGCAAGAGACTTAAAACCCGATCAAAAAGACTTATGGGCACCGGGTCTTTATAGAGTTTACTACAACTTAAACATGGGACCGGAATTTGATGAAATTGAAAAAATAATGAATGACAAATAACAGTTTCAAAAAGATTTCTTCAAAATAAAAAGAAAGGCCGATGCAACTGATTTTGCATTGGCCTTTTTTGGTCATCTTCATTCAAAATTACTCATAACTTTCTATAACAGGAGTATTTGAGAAAGTATCAATTTACATAAATAATAAAGGCAACTTATTCTTTTCAAATAAGTTGCCTTTATATATTAAACATAATCACGATTATTCCATAATTATAGATGAGCTATTTTTATTCTTCCGATCATCCGTTAATAACAAGTAATGGTGTATCAGAATGAAAAATCATCTTTCGAGCAATACTTGGATTAAACAAACGAGCAAATATATTCCGTTTGTAAGAAGTCAATGTAATGATATCGATTTTGTTCGTTTTGATATATTCATCAAAACTTTTAAGAAAATCGTCATTCTTCACCACATCATAATGGATTTCAAGTTCCGGATATTGTTTTTGAAAATATTCTTTAATACCGGCAAGTTTTATTTCATTCCAAGTATCTTTGACTTCTTTTGCATCAGCTAAGTAAATCAAAGAAACAACGAAATTAAAAGGTTTCCAAGCGCTTATAAAGGAATCAAAGGCAATTAAATCTCTTTGATCAAAATTGGTTATAAAAGCAACTTCTTTTACAGCACCGAACTCTTTAAACGGTGTATTTTCCGGAATAGCCAATACAGCTGTACGACTGCGTTCTATTACTTCGGCAGTAACACTACCAATCAAATCAATATCTTTTTGACTCTTACCACGAGTACCCATTATAATGATACGTGGACGTTGTTCTTTAGAATATCTCAGAATTTCCTCCTCAGGTATTCCTTCGCGTAATACACAAGTATATTTTACATCAGGAAATTCACCAGACGCTATTTTCTCCTTTATTTTATCTGCCAAAGCATTCAAATCCGAATGTACTTTCTGCAAAATAGTTTTTACCGTTTCTTCATCACTGATCTGATAGTTAAACACATCGCCATAAGGCAATGACGACGCATATATAGGCGTAAAATAGACATGTAATAACAATACTTCAGCTCCATATGCTTTAGCGAAATTAAAACCGAATTCACAAGCCTTTATCGAATAATTAGAAAAATCCACAGGAATCAGAATCTTTCTACTATCGTTATCATCTTCCACTTTAGGAGTCTTCTCTCCTACTATACTTTCAGCAAGCCATACAGAACTCTCGGTTATCTTAAGCGCCCGTGGTAAATCACTTTCCTTAATGCGTAATCTTACCCCGGATGAAACGACAGGCTGAATTTGATTCACATTATGGATATAAGTCTCTATGCCCTCGTTTTCAAGAACATTCTTCAATATCTGAGCTTTTGTGTAAGTCAGAATGGCCAAAGTTACTAATTTGTCTTCCATAAAATTTCATTGTATATGTGAATTTAACAAATAAGAAATCCCAATTGTTTTTAATTCAATTGGGATTCTACAAGTATATATCATTTCATCATGCCTGTACAGATTCGGTAGCCTCTTCCTTTTGCATACTCATATTCAATTCATCAAGAATGCGAAGAGCCCGGTCAAGTACGGTAGTATCATCAATCATCACTAAGCCACCGTCCGGACCGGGCTCTAAATGTATTCCGACACTCTTACCCTCTTTAAAATTATGTCCTCCGAAAAAGTTTCGCACTGTATCGACGTGCAAACCAAGTTCATCAGCTATTCTATGCATGCTACCGCTGGGCAATGAATCTTTAATCTTACGAAGTTCATTGAATGTTATTGTCCTCATGTCACATAAATTTAATGGTTAATAATAGTGTGAATCAGTATCACGCTATAAACTTAAGGAAAAAAAAAGATAAAACAAACTATTTACTTGTTTTTTTTCTTAATTTAGAAAAATGGGGGCATTTAGCGACTGATAAATAAAAAAATCCCCGCACAAGATATCTATGCGAGGATTTTTATCAATATAACAAAATCAATATTTTCAAATAATTTCAATAGCAGAAGCTGGTACCCAACCTACTTTTCCATCTTCCAGACGTATCTCCTTCCAATCTTTCATTGAACCGTCTTTTACACCCACTTTATGACCTTCGTGAAGTATAAACAAACTTGTTCCACTTTCGCTTGGAGTACTACGTACTGTTACACTGGGATTTATCACAATGGCACTATTACGATTCGTCAACTCATCTTTCTGCTGATTTGCAAACACATTTGCCAGTATTGTTACAGCCAGAAAAACAATGCCACTTATAAAACCTGCTTTCTTTAGCACAATTTGCTTAGAGAAGATAAAAAGATAAAGAGATACAATCAATAATATGAAACAAACAACTCCACAAACAGCCCAAGAATCAACGCTCATACTATTAATCAATGATTTAGTCCAAGATACAAAAAATATTTCCGGAACCGGCTCCACTTTATCAACCGTCTTTGAACGGGCAATCTCTAAATTCGCGCGAATATCACCATTACCCGGCTGAAGCAACAGCGCACGTTCGTAATTCAATATAGCTTTAGCAATATCACCAGCCTTATAATAACTATTTCCAAGATTATAATATATATCAGCTGCCTCCCCCCGATTCAACAATGCTTCATAAATCTGAATAGCAGAAGCATAATCGTTCTTCATATATGCACTGTCTCCTTCGGCCTTTGTGGCATCTTCTAAACTGGAAGAAATCTGCTGTAAACTGTTACCGATAGAATCTCCTACTATGGCCTGCAAACTATCTTTCACAGCCTGCCCTTGTCCGAAAGAGACAATCGATATCCATACCCCAAATGCAAAAAACAATATTTTTTTCATGATGTTAATCTCTTCTAATTTAATGTTTTATTGAATTTTCCATTTTACTCATCACCGCCAAAGAGGAGGTGTAAACTTTGTCCATAGCCTGATTTTCATCTCCAGGAGCAAAACGTGCGAACTCGCATTCATTCAAAGCATCCAGGAATTCCTTAATCAATTCGTCGCTCACCCCATAGTTTCTTAGCTTCTCTTCCACATTATCTTTAGACAAACGTGATACCGGAATATTCAGTTTATCGCTGATATATCCCCACAAAGCTTTCAATACCTCGTCATAGAACGCATCCTTTTTATTCTCCGCAAGCAATTTACCTGCCAACTTCATGCGTTTTGTAGCAACTTTATTAGCTTTCTTTGTGCGCATCTTAGCCACATTGGCATTTTCTGCAGCCTGTTTACGATAAACAATAAACAATACGATGAAAATTATAGCAGGAATTATATAAAACAGCCAATATACAAATGAACCATAAAAGAAACTGCCCTTAGGTTGCAATGTTACATCTTTCAACTTTATATAACGAATATCCTCACCTAAAACTTTCAGATCTTCTTTATTTGTAAAGTTTGCAATCACTTGGTCTGCATTACCTGCTCCTTTTTCCACTTTTATTTCATAATCCTCCGTTCTCAGTGTTTTATAAGATTTTGATTTAATATCAAAATAAGAGAACGTCACGGCAGGAATTTTATAATCACCAGCATGACGGGGAATTGCCAAATATTCAATTACACGGTTACCTGATAATCCATTAGGTGTTAAACGAACCTGACTATCTACTTTAGGAGCATATACCTCAAAATCTTCCGGGAACTTAACTTCCGGATTAGAAAGTAATTTAAGATTTCCTATCCCCGAAATAACAAGTTTCAAGGTTATTGCGTCATTAGTTTTTACTTCCTTACTCTTGATAGAAGAAGTTATATTAAACTCTCCTACACCACCGGAAAAGTCGGCAGGTTTCCCTGAAGGAAGTGCATTTACATTAATTGTTATAGCAGGTGTAGTAAGTGTCTTCTTTACCTCTACTACATTACTTCCTCCATTAAAAAATGCATCGAAAGGATCTGCACTCCTAACAGCTTTTGCTATTGAAGCGTCAAAACGTGCTGGCTCAATAACCAATTTTCCAGACTGTTGAGGAAATAACACAAACTGACGATATACAGTAGTATAATAGTTTCTTCCCTTATAATGTTCCTGAGACCATTTAGCATTGGCAGGACGTTCTATCTCTTGAGAATGAAATCCTTTAAAATCCGGCAACTTAACATTATCAAATCCCAATTGTGATTCACGCGTATAGATCTTATAAGTCAGTAACAAAGCCTCTTGCTCATAAACTGTAGTTTTACTGGCCGTTGCCGTAACAAAAAGATCCTGATTGGATACACTTGTTGAAGAAGATGCCGATCTACCCGAAGCAGCATTTCCTTGAGTTGCCCCTGCAGCACCCGTGTTTTGATCAGGCGGAAGCACTTTTATTTTTACCGAATTGGAGACCATCTGATCTCCATCTGCTGTAATCGTAGCACCGGGAATCGAATAATCTCCTTCTGTTGTTGCCATCAAAATGTAAGTAAAAGTTATCCCACTTTCTGAAGACATTGCACCATTGATGATCTGAGTATTACTGAATGTACTCCGGGTAGGGCCCATCAGTACATCAAACCCTTTGATAGAGGGTGCACGAAAATCTCTCACTTTCTGTGTTGTCACTGTATAGGTCAGCCTAAACTGGTCTCCTACCACCACTACATCAGGTGCAGATGCGGCAAACGACACTTTGCTATCGGCAAACACATTAGTGCTCACTGTTACCAATGTTATCAATAAGAAAATCAGTTTTCTCATTTCCTTTGAAGTTTTTATTATCTTATTCTACTTATTACCAATCTTTCTCGAGACGCCCTCCCTGAATTACCTGTTGTTGCTTCTTAACCTTATCCTGGGTCTCTTTCTCATCCTGCATCACCGAATTAAGTAACTGCTCAGCATTCTCCTTCGACATCTCATTCTCTTTCTTTTCCGGCTTCGGAGGTTGCTGTTGTTGCTGATCATCTTGCTTTTGATCATTATTCTGTTTATTCTGGTCTTGCTTTTGATCTTGCTTATTTTCCTGATTATCTTTGTTCTGATCCTGATTTTGATCTTGGTTTTGCTGATTTTGTTGTTGATCTTTCAACAATTTCTGTGCCAAAGCAAGATTGTAACGCGTCTCATCATCTTTCGGATTATTCCGCAATGACATTTTATAGGCTTCTACCGCCTGTCCGTAATCTTTTCCAGCTTGAAACAAAACTCCCATATTATGATAAATATGCGCCAGCTTCATCTTATCCTTTTCAATTTTACCAGCAGCTACGTATTGTTCCATAGCTTCTTTAAACTTCTGTTGTTGAGACAACGTATTTCCTAAATTATACATAGAGACAGTAGATTTAGGATTTGCCTCCAATGCCTTCCGGTAATTCACCTCAGCATCTACAAAAACACTATCATTAAAGAAACGGTTTCCCTTACGGATATAATCTCTCTCTGCCTTTTGTGCAAATGCACCAGCCGCCAATAACGCAAACACGGCAAACAGAATATATTTACTTCTTGACATAAGCATAATTACTTCTTATTAGAGAACAAATGAATGTTCTTAAACAACGGATTCTTACGTTCCAATATCAACATTTCGGCTAACAATAAAAGCAATATAATCCATGCAACAGCCTGAAACTGCTCATTGAATTGAGTATACACTTTTGATTCGACATCAGATTTCGCCATTTTATTGATCTCTTGGTTTATAGCTTTCTGCGCAGAATTCGAATTGTCAACACGTACATAAATACCTTTACCGTCTTTAGCTATCTCCTGACACATAGCCTCATTGAGACGAGTAACAACTACATTTCCATCTCGATCACGGCGATAATCATTTGTACCTTCAACAGGAATCGGAGCACCGTCTGGAAGTCCTACTCCCAAAACACTAACTTGAATCCCCTTTTCTGCTGCCGCCTTCGCTGCTTCTACTGCCCCTCCTTCATGGTTTTCACCATCAGTAATGACAACAATAGCACGCCCTACTCCCTCTTGAGGAGTAAAACTACGGGCAGCCAAATTTATAGCAGCGCCAATGGCCGTTCCTTGCTTAGATATCAAAGAAGGATTAATTGACTCTAAAAACATCTTGGCAGAAATATAATCGCTTGTAATAGGAAGCTGTGTAAAAGCATCACCAGCAAAAACTATCATTCCCACCTTATCATTCTCCATTTCATCTACCAATCTGGATATTAATCGCTTAGCCTTCTCTAAACGACTCGGTTGAACATCTTGTGCCAACATAGAGTTTGATATATCGAGTGCAATGATTACTTCAACCCCTTTACGTTTCACCGTTTCCAGCTTGGAACCAAACTGAGGACGTGCCAATAACACTGCAAACAGCCCAACTGCAACAAAAACTAACCAAAATTTTACATCCGGACGATATTTAGAGACGTCAGGCATAAGTTGTGCCATTAACATCGGATCACCAAACCGGCGAATCGCTTTCCGCTTCCTATAATTAGAATACAAGTAAAAAGCAGCTAACAACGGTAATAGCAGCAACAGATATAAATATGTAGGCTCTTCAAATCGAAACATCTCTTTTTTATTTACTATTTTACGATTTACAATTTATGCTTGAAATCACATTATATTATGGAATCTTCTTAAGTATTGAGTTGCGCAGCAATACCTCGAGTAATATACACAGAAAAGCTGCTAATGCAAACAAACGATATTCTTCCTGACGCTTACTGTATTCTTTGACACTCAATTTGGTTTTCTCCAGTTTATCAATTTCTTCATAAACCTCTTTCAATTTAGAGTTGCTGGTAGCACGGAAATAATTTCCATCTGTAGTTCCCGCAATTTGAGTCAATGTCTTTTCATCTATTTCCACCGGCATATTTACATATTGCACTGTATTTCCTATCGGATATGGATAAGGGGCCATACCATTCGTACCAACACCGATCGTATAGACACGAATACCAAAACTCTTAGCGATCTCAGCAGCAGTCAAAGGAGAAATATCCCCTTTATTATTCGTACCATCAGTCAACAAAATGATGACCTTTGATTTAGCTTTACTATCTTTCAAACGTGTCACAGCATTAGCAATACCCATACCAATCGCCGTCCCATCGGTTACAATTCCACACTTAATACTTTGAAACAAATTCAGCAATACAGCATGATCTACTGTTAAAGGACATTGTGTGAAACTTTCACCGGCAAATAATGTCAAACCAATATTATCATTCGGACGACCATTTATAAACTCGGCAGCTACATCTTTAGCAGCTTCCAACCGATTCGGTTTTAGGTCCTCTGCCAGCATACTGGTAGATACGTCAATAGCAAGCATAATATCGATCCCCTCAATCTCGCTGTTCTGCCAGTTATCTGTTGTTTGAGGTCTGGCAAGTACCAGAATGATCAATATTAACGCTATGATACGAAGTCCGAACGGTACATGAAGCAAATAGTTTTTATAACTTTTGGGTGTATGCGCATATACCCGGGCATCCGAAATCTGAAGCGTCGCCTGACTCTTTTTCCACTTTAGAATATACCATACGATATAAGGTATAAGCAACAGTAGCAAAAATAAATATTCAATATTGGCAAAAACCATTCTATTTACGATTTTACGATTTACTATTTACAATTGAAATTACTCCACTTATGCAAAAAGATCATAGAGCTGTGTTCCAATATATACAAAAGTAGCTACAAGAGCAACTGATAGTAATACAATTCCACATATAAGCAATATCTTAGCACGCAAAGAACGCTTCTCTATAATAGTGATTTCCGTTGGTTGCGGCTTTTGATTTTCTTCTTCCGGCTGTTTTGTTTCATTAATAAAGTCGATAGCATTAATTAAATTCGCATCATTTTCATTCATCTGCGGATCATGCTTGGCAAACTTTACCAAATCGGCCGTTTGAAACAATTCTTTCAAATCAGAGATTGCCTCCTTATCATTCATTTCCAACAGCTTATCTATAATTTCAGAAGAAGTCATTTCTAATGCATTAAAACCAAAACGATCTTTTATATATGTACGAATAGCATCTGTCAATTCTGTATAATATTCCTTCGACCTTCCTTTCTGCCATACCTTCTCCGCCTTAATACGCTCTATCTCTTGCATGGCAGCCTGATGTGGCGGTAGTTTAGGTTCTACCTTTATCTTACGAATAATCGGCTTATTGTCGCGAATACGTATGATAAAATAAATAAGCAATGCCAACAAAGGTAAAGCAAGAAACGAACATCCGATCAATCCATACCAATCTTCCCAAGCAAAAGGAGCTTTCATTACAGCTTTTTGCCCAAAAAACATTTCCGGATGCAAAGTATCGACAGGCATCGAGTAAACTTTTAATGCTAATGCCCTTGATTTATACTCTTTATTGTCAACTGTCACAACCATGGGGGGCAGATAATAAAGGGCTGAATCAAATGAAGTAACAGTATATTCCTGTGTTATCAGCAACCTCTGTCTGTCATTTAAATACTGTGTATCCGGTTTAGCCGTCTCAATCACTTCCACTCCACGTATCAACGTATCGGAATAGACAGGAAAAACAGCCCGTTGCTTAGCATCCATTGCCACTTGCAATTGTATCTTAGCTTGCTCTCCAATAAGAATTTGCAAAGAATCAATCTTGGCTTCCACCGTAACAGATTGCGCAGCAACTCTGCCCGATATTAAAAACAACAATATTATTAGAAAACTATTTCTATTCATCTTCTTCCGTTAATTTCGTTTGGCAAACAAATTGAGTAGTGCTTTTACATAATCCTGATCAGTACGCACAGAAACAGAATCCACATTACTTTTCGTAAATGTCTCACTCAATTCACTCTGTTTATTTATCCACCAATTATGATGTGCCTGACGCACAGCCTTAGATGACGTATCAATCCACTGTTCATGTCCGGTTTCAGCATCTTTTATCTTCATCAATCCTATTGGAGGAAGCTCTGAGACACGTCGGTCATAGACTTGAACAGCTACTACATCATGCTTCCGATTAGCAATCGTCATTGCATTTTTGAAACTCTCCTGATCTATAAAATCAGACAAGATAAAAGCTGTACATCGCCTTTTCATTACATTCGTCAGATATTCCAATGCCAAACGGATATTCGTACGACGACTTTCAGGTTTGAAATCAATCAATTCGCGAATAATATAAAGAATATGTTTACGACCTTTTTTCGGAGGTATAAATTTCTCTATTCGATCAGAGAAAAAAATAACACCTATCTTATCATTGTTCTGAATGGCCGAGAATGCCAATGTTGCAGCAATCTCGGTCACCATATCCTTTTTCATCTGCTTAACAGTACCAAACTCCAAACTACCGGAAACATCTACCATCAACATCACTGTCAGTTCACGTTCTTCCTCAAACACCTTAACATAAGGTTTGTTGAAACGCGCCGTTACGTTCCAGTCGATGTCGCGAATATCATCACCAAACTGATATTCACGCACTTCGGAAAATGCCATACCCCTACCCTTGAAAGCCGAATGATATTGGCCTGCAAAAATATTGTTAGACAATCCGCGTGTCTTTATTTCAATTTGACGAACTTTTTTTAATATTTCACTTGTTTCCATCTATTTAAAATTGAGATTTGAAAATCGGGAGTTATTCATCACTCAATTAAAATCAAGGTACTTCAACCTTATTCAGTATCTTACTGATTATTTCATCAGAAGTCATATTGCTTGCTTCCGCTTCATACGTCAAACCGATACGGTGACGAAGCACATCATGAGCTACCGCACGCACATCTTCGGGGATCACATATCCACGACGTTTGATAAATGCATATGTACGGGCAGCCAAAGCCAAGTTGATAGAAGCACGGGGTGAACCACCAAAACCAATCATGTCTTTCAATTCTTTCAGATCATACTTCTCCGGATAACGGGTTGCAAACACAATATCAACAATATAACGTTCTATTTTCTCATCCAAATAAACCTGACGGACCACTTTACGCGCCTCAAGAATCTCGTCAGCCTTAAGGATAGGCTTCACATTGAATTTCTCGCCATTAATATTCTGGCGGATAATCAATTTTTCTTCTTCCAATTTCGGATAATCAATCACAACCTTCAACATAAAACGGTCGACTTGTGCTTCCGGAAGCGGATAAGTACCTTCTTGTTCGATCGGGTTCTGAGTAGCTAATACCAAGAAAGGTTCCGGCAGAGGGAAAGTCTGTTTACCGATTGTCACCTGACGTTCCTGCATTGCTTCAAGCAGGGCACTCTGTACTTTTGCCGGTGCACGATTAATTTCGTCCGCCAATACAAAATTTGCAAAAATAGGTCCTTTCTTTACTTGAAATGATTCATCTTTCTGACTGTAAACCATTGTACCGATAACGTCGGCAGGCAACAAATCCGGCGTAAACTGTACACGACTGTATTGTGCATCAATCAGAGACGCCAATGTTTTAATTGCTAATGTCTTTGCCAAACCCGGCACACCTTCCAACAACACATGTCCGTCAGACAACAGTCCGATCAGAAGCGATTCCACCAAATGTTTCTGACCAACTATAATCTGGTCCATGCCTGTTGTAAGATTGGTAACGAAAGCACTTTGTCTTTCAATCCGTTCGTTCAATTCGCGGATATCAATTGATTCAGCCATAAATACTTAATATTTTATTGTTTAATTACCACAAAATCATAATAAAGTCCTTAGTTTCTGTAAGGCTTTTTAATTCGATTCCAAAAGTACGCTATATAATTAACCATTGCAACTAATTTTTATTAAAAAACAATGCGAAACCTTTAGATTAAGGTACTTTTATACGGTTTATTGGTTTCATAACATTTCATATACATATATAAAAACACCCGGATAATCAGCGTAATGCCGCATCCGGGTGCAAATGATTCGATCTATTTATTTTTTAACCAATTCTGGAATCTTAATCGTTGTGCCATATGGGACATGATTCGGATTTTTTATAATATCCGGATTATATTTTACTATATATGGCCACAGAGCTTTAGTTCCATAAAAGCGTAGAGCAACCCTGGTAAGTGTTTCCCCTTCTTTTATTGTATATGTGGCTTTTGTTCCCGTAATTATATAATTTACAGAATCGGGATTGAAAGGTGCCGGTTTAGTAACCGATTTATCTTCTTTTTTCACCACTTCCACTTCTTTTTTAGGTTCCGGAACAACTACCGGTTCTTCTTTTACCGTAGGAGGAGAAACAACTTCGCCAACAGTGTCTTTCTCAATTATCGTATCTTGAGGAATCGCCACTACAGGAACAGGTTTAACGGCATTAACAGGCTTTTCCAGTTTTTCTATTCTATCGGCAGATTCAAACAAATCAGGATAATAAATAAAAAGCAAAGCACCTCCGCACAGCAATAAAACAATAACAATTATCGCTATCAAATAAGGGACAGGTGACTTTTCTCCTTTTTTATGTTTGGATTTACTATGTTTTTTTATCTGTCTTTCATGAGCCGAAACGGGTGTCGAAGTAGCCAATTCACGTGCAATAATCTCTTCTGCAGATAATTTAGATTCTGTCGGCTGAGAAGAGTCTGTCGATTGAGAAGAAGCCGTCGGCTGAGAAGAGTCTACTGTATCCGCTTTCTCCCTCACCGGTTCCGAAGGCCGATTCATAAGCACTACAACCCCTTCCTCAATATCATTAGAAAAGACATCCTTCTCTATCGATTCTACAGGCAATGCACTTTCCACAGTCGGCATCTCCTGTACAGAGGTTTCTTCCATCAACATTTTTCCTACAGGAACTTCGTCAGCTTTCGTTTCTTCCGAAGATATTTCCTCCCTTCCATTCACCTCTTCGGTCAATGAAGTTTCCTCTTCCGCTAACGCAACTGTCTCTGACGATAAATCAACATACCTTACCGATTCCACAGACGGATTACCTTCACCCTCTGCCATAACCATCTCTTCTTCTCCCTCTTCCTCTTTCAGCAATACAGTTTCTTCTATTACATCTTCATCATCAGACTCAGCGATCGGAGTATCTTCCAAAATTGTATTTTCATTCAAAACCACTGTTTCAAAATGAGCAAAAGGCTTATTAATAATATCACGTAATGAAGTATCCGGAACAAATGACACTTTGGTATATCCCTCTATTTGAAACCGTTCACCTGTATTAACCTTAACACTTTCCCTGCTTTCTACCTCTACCAGTTTAAAAGTCCCCAGACCCTTGATCTTCACAGACCGATCTCTCTCCAAAGCTTCTTCTATCAAAAGAAAAAACTCTTTGACGAATTTTTCGGCATCTTTCTTATTCATGCCATGCTTTTCTGATAACAGGTCGACAAAATTCTGCAGATATAGTCTTTCGTTCATAAGAGAGAGTCTTTTTTATTTAAACTTTTCTTTTAGCTGACCACTCGGCCTATATGCTAACACTAATTTGGGAGGAACGAGCATACGTTGCTTGGTTGTCGGATTAACCGTTATACGCTCTGCTTTCTTTTTTACTTCAAAAGTTCCAAAGCCCTGTATCGTTACTACATTCCCTTCTTGCAATTCCTGAGTCATATCCGACAACAAAGAGGACATCAATTCAGACGTATCCTTTATTGTATACCTTAACCTGCGCGACAATTCCGAAGTAAAATCTTTATTATTCAAATCTTGAAGTTTTAAAAGTTCGACGCTATATTAGTCATTATTGAGCAAAAATGCAAATTCTTCGGGATTTTTCTTTCAAACGACCTTACCAAAAAGGTCGAAATCATCGGAATCAACCACCTCAATCTGATAAAAGTTACCAATAATAAGCGACGTTCCATCCAAACGGTCAATCAACACTTCCGGATCAACTTCCGGCGAATCAAACTCCGTACGACCTATATAATAATCTCCCTCGACACGATCGATAATAACCCTCATCTGCTTACCGACTTTTGCAGCGCTTAGCTCAGCCGAAATCCCCTGCTGAATATCCATCAGTTCATCCAGACGAGCCTGCTTAATCTCGGCAGGAACAGAATCTTCATAATGCTTTGCGGCATAAGTCCCCTCTTCTTCCGAATAGGTAAAAGCCCCCATTCTATCGAAACGAACCTTACGAACAAATTCCTTCAGTTCTTCAAAATCAACTTCTGTTTCTCCCGGATGTCCGACCATTAAAGTCGTGCGCAGATGAATACCGGGAACTTCCCTGCGGAATTGCTCTATCAATCGATAAGTGTCCTCTTTCGTCACATGCCGACGCATCCGTTCCAGCATGTTATCACTGATATGCTGCAAAGCAATATCCATATATTTACACACATTATCACGTTCACGCATCACGCGGAATAAATCAGTGGGAAAATGTGCCGGATAAGCATAATGCAAACGAATCCACTCTACTCCCGGAATATCCGAAATACACTCTATCAATTCCGGAAGCATCTGCTTTTTATATAAATCGACCCCATAATAGGTCAATTCTTGAGCTATTACCTGAAACTCTTTTACCCCTCTGGAAACCAAATACTTCACTTCTTCCAGAATTTCTTCCATCGGACGTGAAACATGACGTCCGGTTATGATAGGAATGGCACAATATGAACATTTCCGGTCACAACCCTCCGATATCTTCAAATAAGCATAATGCTCAGGAGTGGTCAGCGTACGTTCGATATACAATTCATCATGATAGGCCTTACCGAGATCTTGTAAAAGCTCTTTCCAATTAAATTTCCCATAAAACTTATCAACTTGCGGAATCTCGATCGCCAACTCTTTCAAATAACGTTCTGAAAGACAGCCCATCACAAAAAGTTTTTCCAAGTTTCCTTCCTCTTTCTCCTGGGCAAATTCCAAAATCATATTAATAGATTCTTCCTTTGCATCACCAATGAAACCACAAGTATTGATTACTGCTATTTCTCCTTCCGGCTTCTCAGCGTCATGAGTCACATTATATCCGGCTTCTTCCAATTGACGCATCAACTGCTCCGAATCTACCAAATTTTTAGAACACCCTAAAGTGATTATATCTATTGTTTTTCTTTTCATGCATTCTCTCCAAACAAGGAATCAACAAATTCTTTTTTACGAAATACTTGCAGATCTTCCATACCTTCACCTAATCCGATGTATTTCACCGGAATCTTAAACTGATCGGAAATGCCGATTACAACTCCTCCTTTGGCCGTTCCGTCCAACTTGGTTATTGCCATAGCCGTTACTTCAGTAGCCAATGTAAACTGTTTTGCCTGTTCAAAAGCATTTTGCCCTGTAGAACCATCCAACACAAGCAATACCTCATTCGGCGCATCCGGAACGACTTTCTTCATTACATTCTTAATCTTAGTCAGCTCGTTCATCAATCCCACTTTATTATGCAAACGTCCTGCCGTATCAATAATTACAACATCAGCATTATTGGAAACAGCCGAACTTAATGTATCAAAAGCCACAGAAGCCGGATCCGAGCCCATCTTTTGTTTAATTACGGGCACACCTACCCTTTCACCCCAAATAACCAACTGTTCTACCGCAGCAGCACGGAACGTATCAGCAGCCCCCAAATAGACCGACTTGCCGGCTTTTTTGAATTGATAAGCCAATTTACCTATGGTAGTCGTCTTCCCAACACCATTAACTCCCACTACCATAATCACATATGGTTTCTTTTCAATAGGGACATCAAAATCAGCAACATCTTCTGAATTATTCTCTGTCAACAATGCAGCAATTTCATCACGAAGAATTGTATTGAGTTCCTGAGTATTTACATATTTATCACTTGCAGCACGCTTTTCGATACGTTTAATAATGTTCAGTGTAGTCTCTACACCTACATCGGAAGTGATGAGCACCTCTTCAAGATTATCCAACACTTCGTCGTCCACTTTAGATTTCCCTGCTACTGCACGAGCTATCTTACTGAACACACTTTCCTTGGTTTTAGATAATCCTTTATCTAAAGTTTCCTTCTTTTCCTTCGAGAAAAAACTAAAAAATCCCATGATACTTACTATTTGTATAATACATTATGCTACAAAGATATAATAAAGTAATGAAAAACTAAAAAATCTACCCAATAACGCATAAAAAAATCCTCTCAATGAATTCATGAGAGGATTTTTTATGCAGTAAACTGCAACTTTATCTTATTTCTTGAAAAAGTCTTGTACTTTTTCGTTAGGAACCATCTGTTCATCAAAAATGTAAGCACCAGTTTTCGGAGACTTAACCATTTTGATAACCTTAGTATAAGAACGACCTTCTTTAGATCCTTCGTGCAAACTTGCTACTGTCTTCTTTGCCATGGGTTATTCTCTATCTTTATTATTTAATTTCTTTATGAACTGTTACTCTCTTCAAAATCGGGTTGTATTTCTTCAACTCAAGTCTTTCTGTGGTATTTTTTCTATTTTTCGTTGTGATATAACGAGATGTTCCCGGCATACCGCTATCCTTGTGTTCTGTACATTCCAGAATCACTTGTACTCTATTACCTTTTGCTTTCTTTGCCATAATCAGTTTTCTCCTCTACGTTTAGCCAATCACTTTAATGGTTTTCCAATCACAATACCCTTTAGCTACTGCATCATTCAGTGCAGCGTCCAATCCTTTTTTGTTAATAATGCGCAAACCAGCAGCACAAAGGCTCAAGCTGATCCAGCAGTCCTGTTCTACATAATAGAACTT
>NZ_HF991037.1:0-5637 GCF_000432295.1 Bacteroides sp. CAG:189 | reverse complement strand
ACGTTATCACCGCAGTCTACATGAGGAGTAAAGTTTGGTTTATACTTCCCTCTCAACAGTTTCGCAACTTTTGCGCCCAGACGACCTAATGTTTGGTCTGTGGCATCAACGATAACCCATTCTTTGGTTACAGTTGCCTTGTTTGCAGAAATGGTCTTGTAACTTAAAGTATCCACTCTTAATTCATTTTTTAAATGTTACTACTAAAAATTTTCTCACCACTCATTAACCTTCCCCGGACAAAGGAAGATTAACTTGCTATGAATTAATCTCTTATCCTTTTGAGATAATAATCGGCTTGCAAAAGTACGGCTTTTCTTTGAATTGGCAAACATTTTCTACCTTTTTTTAGATTTATCGGATTGACACACAAAGAAGAAGAGCGAAAAGAAAAAACGAACAGAGGGCCGATAAACAAAAAAACTCCATCCGGGCAAGAATGATCCGTTGCCCGGACAGAGAAATGTATACCAAAAACTTATCCGCCCCCCCTATCTCACAATATCCTCCGGAAATACCGCCGGCATTTCCACACGCTTCCATGTTTCATGAAACCAGGAATTCAGTTCATTGCCGTTCAAATCTTTCGCTATAAAATACTTCAAATGCAATAGTTCGTCATCTTCAATTTCAAATTCAAGGATATTATCCTTATTATCCAACATAGGCAGATGAATATTTTTCTCAATGCTCTCTTTATAGGAACTCCCTGTCACTTGCTTATAAGTACCATATCCCGTAATGATAGCACTCTGCCCCGGAATAATGGTAAAATTCACAATCCGTCCATCATCACTCAAGACCTTGAATGTATTACTGGGTTTCAACACTCCCGGAACATCCGGAACCTCCGACACATAATGACACAACTGCCAGATTCCTTTCAGATTGGCAGGCTGAAACTTCGCTTTTTTCTGAGCCATAGCACCTGTTACCGCAAACAGCATCACTGTCAGCATGGTAAAAAAATAGAGTTTTCTCATCGCCGTATTGTTTTAGTTAACATTCTCAAGGCCTGTCGCTTACAAATATAAAGAAATCTTTTGAGGTTATAACAATTGTAAGGCAATAAAAAAAGCCTGCATCTCAAAAAAATGCAGGCTTTTATATTATTTCAGGGTAATTCGTTAGAATTCCGCATTGCGTGGCGTACGCGGGAACGGAATAACATCGCGAATATTAGCCATACCTGTCACGAAAAGCAACAAGCGCTCGAATCCAAGCCCGAAACCGGAATGAGGACAAGTACCGAACTTACGCGTATCCAAATACCACCACATATCTTTCATCGGGATATGAAGCTCTTCAATACGTGTCACTAACTTGTCATAATCCGCTTCACGTTCCGAACCGCCAATTATTTCACCAATTTTCGGGAACAGCACATCCATAGCACGAACCGTCTTTCCATCTTCATTCTGCTTCATATAGAAAGCCTTGATCTCTTTCGGATAATCCGTCAGAATCACCGGACGCTTGAAATGCTCTTCCACCAAATAACGTTCATGCTCCGAAGCCAAATCCACTCCCCAATAAACAGGGAATTCAAATTTATGTCCTTTTGCTACGGCATCCTCCAGTATCTTAATACCCTCAGTATAAGGCAAACGTACGAAATCTTCTTTCAGTACGCCCTGCAAACGTTCTATCAACCCCTTATCGAACATGTCATTCAGGAACTTCACATCATCGGCACAGTTATCCAAAGCCCATTTCACACAGTATTTGATAAACTCTTCCGCCAAATCCATGTTATCCGTAATATCATTGAATGCCACTTCCGGCTCAATCATCCAGAACTCGGCAAGATGACGGGGGGTATTTGAATTTTCCGCACGGAATGTCGGCCCGAACGTATAAATGGCTCCTAAAGCCGTTGCCGCCAATTCACCCTCCAACTGTCCGGATACTGTCAGACTTGCCTGTTTCCCAAAAAAGTCATCATCATAAATGATAGAACCGTTCTCATCCTTTTTCAGATCATACAGGTTCTTGGTAGTAACCTGAAACATCTGCCCGGCACCTTCACAGTCCGAAGCCGTGATAATCGGAGTATGGAAATAGAAAAAGCCTCTCTCATGGAAGAACCGGTGAATAGCGATCGCCATATTATGACGGATACGGAACACGGCACCAAATGTATTGGTACGGGGACGTAAGTGAGCTATCTCCCGGAGGAACTCCATAGAATGCCCTTTTTTCTGCAACGGATACGTATTATCACAAGTACCCAGCACCTCGATTTCACGAGCCTGCACTTCCACTTTCTGACCGGAACCGACCGATTCCACCATTACCCCATTCACGCTCAAACAAGCGCCTGTAGTAATAAGCTTCAGCATCTCTTCGTCAAAGTTGGCCAGGTCTACTACCACCTGCACATTATTTATTGTAGAACCGTCATTCAGTGCGATAAAGTTTACTTGTTTGCTACCTCTGCGGGTACGAACCCATCCTTTCACATTGACCATCGCGCCAAAATCCTCGCGCTTCATCAGGTCGACAATTTTTGTTCTACTAATCTTTTCCATAACTATTTTATATACATTATTATAGAGTAGTAGTCAAGTAGGGAGTAGTTAACTACTTACTACTTACTACTTAACCACTTACTACTTGACTACTCGTTACTTAAGTTCTTTTCCGTTACTCAAATGATCCCATACGGAGGAAATTCACTTCCTGTTCCGTCAGATAACGCCATTCACCACGACGCAGTCCTTTTTTAGTGAGACCGGCAAAGAATACACGGTCAAGCTTAACCACTTTGTATCCCAATGATTCGAATATACGACGAACGATACGGTTTTTACCGGAGTGAATCTCGATACCTACTTGGTCACGTTTATTCTCATCCGCGTAGCTGATAGCATCTGCATGAATCTCACCGTCTTCCAGTTGTATCCCTGCCGCAATCTGATCCATATCCGCCTTCGTCAAATTCTTATCCAGATAAACGTGATATATTTTCTTTTTCAAAAACTTCGGATGCGTCAGTTTAGAAGCCAGATCCCCGTCATTGGTCAGCAACAACACCCCTGTCGTATTACGGTCTAAACGACCTACCGGATAAATACGCTCATTACAAGCTCCTTTCACAAGGTCCATCACAGTTAGACGCGCTTGAGGATCATCAGAAGTAGTCACACAATCTTTCGGTTTGTTCAACAAAACGTATACTTTACGCTCGATGCTTACCGGTTCATCATGGAATTTCACCACATCAGAACGTTTGATCTTAGTACCCAATTCCGTTACCACTTCACCATTTACCGAAACAACTCCTGCCGTGATAAACTCATCAGCTTCCCGTCGTGAACAAACTCCGGCATTGGCCAAAAACTTATTCAAACGAATCGGTTCGTTAGGGTCTACAAACTGTTCCTTATATTCTATCTGCTTCTTCTTACTGTATTTCGCATTGGGATCATAATCACCGGTACGGCGTTGCGGGCGGGCAAATCCTTGAGGACGTCCCTCGCCGCCATTGTTAAAACGCGGACGGTACGGACGATCACCACCCTCGCGATTATAAGAAGGACGCTGCGGACGGTCACCATACGAACGGCGTTCGCCACCTTCATTATTATTGAAACGCGGACGGTACGGACGGTCTCCCCCTTCGCGATTGTAGGAAGGACGCTGCGGACGATCACCATATGAACGACGTTCGCCACCTTCATTATTATTGAAACGCGGACGATACGGGCGATCACCGCCTTCACGATTATAGGAAGGACGTTGCGTACGATCACCATAAGACGGACGATCACCATACGAACGCTGCAGGCGCTCACCACCTTCATTGTTATTATAACGCGGACGATACGGACGATCACCGCCTTCACGATTGTAAGAAGGACGCTGAGGACGATCACCATACGAACGACGTTCGCCTCCTTCACTATTAGGATTAAATCTCGGGCGATACGGACGATCGCCACCTTCACGATTGTAAGAAGGGCGATTGTACCCACCTTCCCTGTTGTAAGACCTGTTACCATCACGGCCGGCGCCTGTGTTCTCTTCATTAGAGCTGTCACGCCATTCTTCGTTTTCTGTACTCATTACTTTATTCGAATAAAAATTAAACATTGGCCTCACGGCCGGTATTTAGAGATTTCTCAGAGTCCCGTATAAGTATGCGGGGTAATTACTCTTAATTCTTTCTTTATATCTTCGCTAACGTCCAAACCTTCGATAAACTCTTTGATAGAGCTTTCCGTTATCGCCTGATTGGTTCTTGTCAATGCCTTCAACGCTTCATACGGATGCGGATAAGCCTCCCGGCGCAAAACAGTCTGAATCGCTTCGGCAACTACACTCCAACAGTTATCCAGATCACGATAAATAGCTGCTTCATTCAGCAATAACTTACGCAATCCTTTCAAAGAACTCTGAATAGCAATAACGATATGTCCGAAAGGAACACCGACATTACGCAACACAGTCGAATCCGTTAAATCGCGTTGCAAGCGCGATACCGGCAACTTTACCGCCAAATGTTCCAGAATAGCATTAGCTATACCCAAATTTCCCTCCGCGTTCTCAAAATCGATCGGATTTACTTTATGCGGCATAGCGCTCGACCCCACCTCACCGGCTTTGATCTTCTGCTTGAAGTACTCCATAGAGATGTACTGCCAGAAATCACGGTTCATATCGATCATGATCGTATTGATCCGTTTCATTGCATCAAAAATAGCCGATAAGTTATCGTAATTTGAAATCTGCGTAGTATACTCTTCGCGTTCCAGACCAAGTTTCTCAGCCACAAAACGATTGCCAAATGCCTTCCAGTCATATTCCGGATAAGCCACACGATGCGCATTGTAATTACCCGTCGCCCCACCGAATTTAGCAGTAACAGGACAGGCTTTCAAAGTAGCCAATTGCCGCTCCATGCGATAAGCAAACACCATCACTTCTTTACCCAACCGCGTTGGAGAAGCCGGTTGTCCATGCGTTTTCGCAAGCATCGGAATATTTTCCCACTCTGCAGCATATGTTTTCAGTTGAGCGATCAATTCTTCAATCTGGGGATAATACACTTTTTCCAACGCCTCCTTGATCGAAAGCGGAATAGAGGTATTATTAATATCCTGCGATGTCAGGCCGAAATGAATAAATTCCTTGTATTCATCCAATCCGCCCAACTTATCAAATTCTTCTTTAAGGAAATACTCCACCGCTTTCACATCGTGATTGGTCACACTTTCTATTTCTTTAATGCGCTGGGCATCTGTTTCAGAAAAGTTACGATAGATAGCACGCAAAGCTTCAAATACACTTTTGTCGATTCCTTTGAGTTGTGGCAGAGGCAATTCACACAGAGTGATGAAATATTCCACTTCTACCTGCACACGGTATTTTATCAGTGCGTATTCAGAAAAATAGTCAGCCAAAGCTTCTGCTTTGCCTCTGTATCGGCCGTCAATAGGAGAAATAGCCGTTAATAAATCAAGTTCCATATGTCGTTTAGATAATTATCAGTTTGCAAAATTAGCTCTTTTTCTTGATTTATAATGCACAAAGAGGATAGAAAGTTTATATAAAAGAGGTAAGAAAACAAAAATGCCTCACAATAAATATTGCAAGGCACCTTTTTATCCATTTTTTGTGGGCGTTGACGGATTC